>NZ_JAUSYV010000002.1:0-300000 GCF_030817055.1 Bacillus sp. V2I10
GTTTTTCCTCTACTATATATAAATCTTCAACTTCGTTTTCCAGAACGGCATTTAAAAATCCAATTAACAAATCTTTGTCTTGATTCTCACCAAATAGCTTCTTAAAAATAATATCATTTAAGGGTTTTAGTCGTTTCATAATCTAACTCCTTCTGATTTCATTATACAATGAAATCGGCTCCATTTAAAGCAGATGCTACAAATGCAAGAAGCTTTTTGAACAAAAAAACCCTTCTTTAGAAGGGTTTTAAATATATATTAACACATATATTAATATATATATGTATGTATATATCGTATTAGAATAACTAGAAATTAATGGAAATTATTAAACCGTAACTTTATCTTTTATCTTTAAATTATTTAAGTAAAAACGCTAAAAATAAATCTTGTGAAACAAAAATGAAAGCGTTACAATGAGTTTAGTAAAACGTTAAACTAACACGTTAAACTTGAATTTTAATCAACAATGGAGATGATGATCTGGTTACAATCAAAGACATTGCCAAAGAGGCAGCTGTATCTATTACTACAGCTTCACTTATCCTAAATAATAAACCAGGTGCAATTAGAATTTCAGAAGCAACTAAGCAACGTGTAATTGAAGCATCAAAAAAATTAGGATATATTCCTAATATGTCTGCACGCAATTTACGCGGCCGAGACAATAAAACCCAATTAACAATAGCATTAATTTGGCCAATAGACACTCGTGTTTCTTTAGTGGGGCGTATCTTGACTGGAATTCAAAAATATATTGCTTCAGAAAATGAGCACGAAATTAAAATGCTAGTAGAGACATTTAGTAATGAGGATGGGATTAATACGGTAAAAGGTTTAAGGACCTCGAACCTCTTTAACGGGGCAATTATAGCCAATACCACAGAAAAGGATGAGGAATTGATTCATAGCTTTGTACCTGATGTTCCCATCGTTTTATTCAATCGATTCTCCTCTTTGTATTCGGTTATCCATGCAAATAATTATGAAGCAGGTAGGGGCTGTAGCAGAACATTTTATAAATAATAAGCATCAAAAAGCAGTTATTCTGGTTCCGGATGTTTCATCACAAGCATTGGAATCGGGCTTGGCAGGAATCACAGAACGATTTAATGAAGAACAGGATACACCAATTAAGTACTTAAAAAGATACTGTCCGTATACTGAGCAAGGTGGTTATGATAGTATTCAGGCCTTAGTTCGTGAAAAGTATATACCAACAGCAATCATTTGTTTAAGTGATCATGTCGCTTTAGGAGCTCTTTCTGCGTTAAACGATGAAGGGATATCAGTGCCTAATGAGTGTGAAATTATAGGATTTGACAATCAAGAGTTTTCTAAATTTACAAACCCTAAGTTATCTACCGTTAATTTACCTGTGGAGGATATGGCTTACAGTGCTGGAAAAATGCTTGTAAATAAAATTTTCGACCCATACAGTCCTATTGAAAGCGATATGTTTAATCTAAGTATTATTCATAGAGAAACAACAAAGTAGAAAAACTACGTAAATTTGAAAAAAAGGGGATTTAAGAGTTGAAATTAATATCCTTTCGTAAATTTGAAAGTGTTATTTTTACGAAAGGACTACAACTCATTTTAAAAATAGATAGAGTTTTTATCTTAAGTATAAATTCATATGACTAATTAATAATGAAATCTTATTTAAGATTTCAAAAAAAATTCCTAGTAAAACGTTGTACTAAAAACGTCGTACTAGAAAAATTTATTCAAGTTTATAAAGATGAATAAAGGAGGGATTGTTCTTGAAACCTATTGCAGTAGTTGGAAGTCTAAATATGGATATTGTTGTAAGTGTAGAAAAATTACCTAAAGAAGGTCAAACTCTTCTAGGAGAAAGAATGCTAGAAGTATCAGGTGGAAAGGGAGCTAATCAAGCAGTAGCCGCGGGAAAGCTTCAAGCTGGTGTAAGCATGATTGGTAAAGTTGGATCAGACCATTATGCTTCTCATCTATTAGATTCTTTAAAAAATAACAACGTAGAAACTCAACATATTTTAGTTTCTAAGAATCGAACAGGAATAGCATTAGTTACAGTGGAAAAGAGTGGTAAAAACCATATTGTTGTGACACCAGGAGCTAACTTTGAACTAACGCCCGAAGATATATTGAATCAAAGGGAGGTGATCGAACAGTGTGAAATAGTGGTGCTGCAGTTAGAAATTCCATTAGAAACTGTAAAATATACCCTTGAGCTTGCAAAAAAAGCAGGAAAAACAACGATTTTAAATCCAGCTCCTGCTACAGTGATTAATGAAGATATTTTAGAAAATGTTGATATCTTAATTCCTAATGAACATGAATTATATGAAATGTCAGAAATAGAACATGATCAATATACCATTCAAGAAGCAGCTCAGATTATTTTAGAAAAAGGGGTTAAATCAGTAATTGTTACTCTTGGTGAAAAAGGCTGTTGTTACATAGATCACGATAAATGCAAGATGTATTCGGCATACCAGGTAAAAGCACAAGATACTACAGCAGCTGGTGATAGTTTTATAGGGGGTTTTGTAGCGAGTTATATAAAAAGCAAAGATATAGATGCCGCCATAAGACAAGCCCAAAAAGTAGCAGCTATTGCAGTAACGAGAAATGGAGCTCAGAGTTCGTTGCCAACATTAGAAGAAGTAATACAATTTGAAAAGACTATTAATTATTTATAATTACATGAAATTCACTATAAAAAAGTAAGGGATGATGAAATGAAACACTTATATGGCGTCACAACAGCGATGGTAACTCCATTCGATAAAAGTGGAAGAGTTGAATTGGATAAAGTGGAAAACTTAACGGAGTTTTTGATTTCCAAAGGGGTCCATTGTTTATATCCACTAGGAACAACGGGTGAAATGATGCGACTTTCAGTCCAAGAAAGAAAAGCAGTTGCAGAGGCAGTTGTTAAAAAAGCCAGAAATCGTGTAACCGTATTCATTCATGTAGGAGCTATGAATCAAGATGATACGATTGAATTAGCAAAGCATGCATATGACATTGGAGCAGATGGAATTGGTGTTGTAACACCAGCTTTCTTTGGTGCAAACGACAATGAATTGGAAGAGTACTTTGTAAAAGTAGCTTCAAGTGTACCAGAAGATTTTTCTATCTATCTTTATAACATTCCGCAATGTGCAGCCAATGACTTAAAAACGGAAGTAGCTCAAAAGATAGTAGAAAGATGTAAAAATGTCATCGGTATCAAGTATAGCTATCCTGACTTTTTAAGAGTGAACGAGTATCTTGGCATTAATGAAGGAAATTTTTCAGTTGTACCTGGAGCAGATCGTTTGTTTCTTCCAGCTTTAGCAATGGGTTGTGACGGTGTTGTATCTGGTGTATCTTGTGCATATCCAGAACCGTTTGTAGCAACTTACAACGCGTTCAAAGAAAATAACGTAGAAAAAGCAAGAAAAATGCAGAAAATGGCTACTGAATTTTGTGAAATTTTAAAAAATGGAAGTGATATGTCGTTTTTTAAAGAAGCTCTCAAGATAAGAGGGATAGACGCAGGGCATATGAGAGCTCCTCAATTAGATCTAACTTCTGAAGAAATAGACTCACTACGTCTATCTTTAGAAGATTTAGAGCAACAGTCATCTGAACTTTTCTAATAATCTATTCATATTGCTCAACATTCTGTCTAAAAAAGGGGTAAATAATCATGAAACAAAGTAGCGTAAGGTTGAAACAGAGTATTCCTAGTGTGAAACCAACAAAAAAACGATATTTTATTCTGTTCATGGTTTTTGTAAGCGTTGTAATTAATTATATGGATCGTAGTAACTTAGCCATAGCAGGACCACATCTAGCAAGTGATTTAGGACTATCATCTGTACAAATGGGGTATATTTTTTCAGCTTTCGGATGGACTTATGCTTTTTTGCAAATACCTGGTGGTTTATTAGTAGATAAATTTGGACCGCGAGTAATGTATACCATCAGTTTAATTGGCTTTTCACTAGCAACGTTATTACAGGCTTTCGTAAAAGGGTTTGGTGGATTATTCGGGTTAAGATTATCAATTGGTATTTTTGAAGTCCCAGCATTTCCTGCAAACAATCGAATTGTCACATCCTGGTTCCCAGAACAGCAGCGTGCATCTGCTATCGCTTTTTATACTTCTGGTCAATTTGTTGGAATTGCCTTTTTAACACCTGTGTTAGTTGGTATTCAGTCAGTTATTGGTTGGAAAGGGATGTTTATTGTATCAGGATTAATTGGCATAGTTTGGGGAGTTATTTGGTATTTCTTTTATCGTGATCCAAGTAAACATAAAACAGTTAATCAAGAAGAATTGGACTTTATTGCCGAAGGCGGTGGATTAGTTAATCTAAGTAATGAACACGGGAAAAGCAAAACAGAAAAAATTGGTTGGAAACAACGCAAAGTTGTTTTTACGCATCGTAAACTATGGGGGATATACATTGGTCAATTTTGCGCAATGTCAATGCTATGGTTTTTCCTAACCTGGTTCCCTACTTACTTAGTAGAATATCGTGGACTTAGTTTTATCAAATCAGGATTTTTGACATCTGTACCATTCCTTGCTGCTTTTGTCGGTGTCTTATTAGGTGGAACATTTTCTGATTGGCTTCTTAAGCGAGGGTTTTCTATAGGTGTTGCCAGAAAGACACCCATTATTACCGGGCTATTGCTCTCAACAAGCATCATTGGTGCAAACTTTGTAGACAGTACAACATTAATCATTGTATTTATGACAATCGCATTTTTTGGGAATGGATTTGCATCTATAACGTGGTCACTTGTATCCGCGTTAGCGCCTAAAGAACTGTTAGGTGTAACGGGTGGAACGTTTAATTTCATTGGAAATCTATCATCTATTGCCATTCCAATTGTAATCGGTTACTTAGTTCGTGGAGGTAATTTTGCACCAGCGCTTATTTTTATCTCGGTAGTCGCACTAATAGGCGCACTATCTTACATTTTTATTGTTGGAAAAGTGTCCAGAATTGAATTACAAGAATAAGAAGGAGATGTTTTTGATGAAGGTTGTTGTAACGGATATATCATTCAAGGCTTATGAAGAAGAAAAGAAAATTTTTGCTGAAAATGACATTGAACTTGTCATCACAAATAATGAATCTGAAGAAGATATTATGGAAGCCGCTAAAGATGCAGATGGTTTACTAAATGCAAATGTGCAAATCACGAGAAAGGTTATTGAATCATTACCTAAATTAAAAGTGGTATGTCGTTATGGAATTGGCTATGACACTATTGATATTCAAGCAGCAACTGAAAACAAAGTCTATGTTGCCAATGTACCAGATTATTGTATTGATGAGGTAGCAGATCATGCTCTTACACTTCTCTTAACTGCTTCTAGAAAAATAATGATAATGAATCAACAGTTAAAAGAGGGGAAACAAATAACTGTTTTTGATGTTGCTCCTATTCATCGTTTTAGAACTCAGACAGTCGGTCTAATCAGCTTCGGCCATATCGCAAGAAACCTTTGTCAAAAGTTAAAAGTAATTGGTTTTAATGTTATAGCTTATGATCCTTTTTGTGGCGAAGAGATAGCAAAAGAATATGGTATTCAGCTAGTAACATTAGAAGAGTTGCTGCGAACATCGGATATTATTAGTATCCATGCTCCTCTTGTGAAGGATACCTATCATTTAATAAATGAAGAAACATTAAAATTAGTCAAAAAATCAGCAATCATTGTTAATACTGGAAGAGGTCCTATCATAAAAGAACAAGCAATTATTGAAGCTTTACAGGAAAAGAGAATTGCTGGAGCAGCACTTGATGTTCTTGAAAAAGAACCTATTGATCCTGATAATCCTCTATTAAAGTTAGACAATGTCATTCTCACACCACATGCAGCATTTTACTCAGAGGAATCTTCTAGTGAGATGAAACAAAAGGCAGCAAAAAATATTGTCAATGTATTGAAGGGTGACGTACCTAATTACTGGGTAAATCCCTTTTAAGAACCAATGTTATATGCGTTTTGAATACAATTAGAAATTCAAGAAAAACTTTTTCATTAAAGTGTTGATTTAAATTAAAGTATTCTCTGATGATTAAAATAACCTTTGTTCTCATTGAGCAAAGGTTATTTTTTTAACGAGTATCTTCTATTGTATCCTCCAACTGATTCGGATCATTATTATATAATTGATGGAACAAATATGTAAGGTATGAGTTTAGTTCGAATCGTTCTTTATAAACAAAATCAGACAACGTTAATTTACTCTCTTTCAACACTTTTTACCCCCTTTATTTTATCTATCTACATGATTCCCAAGCTATCATTCTTTTATATATATAAATTAATAAAATATTTCTTTGAGTGGGGGGATTAACCAATCCTTCAAAAAGGACTTTAGAAAAAATGAGGACCTAGCCTGAAAACAGCGAATGAATTACTAAAAAGGCCAAGTGTGACCCTTTGTTTGTCTGCTTTACTTATCCTTTAATTTAGTCCTTCTTAATCCCATCGCTTCAGCAGCAATCTTTGCCTTTTCTTGCGAATTATGAACATATAGAACCGAAGTAGAAGTAGAGGTATGACCTAGTTGATCCATAACTAAAGTAATGTCATTGGTCTCATCCATTAAGGTTGTTGCATACGAATGTCTAAGTTTATGTGGCGACATTCCCTTATCATAAGATTTCGTATACTTACGAACTAAATCTTGTATTGCACGAACTGAAAGGGGAGAGCTCTTACCTTTGTATTTAGATAGGAATAAGTATTCGAATTCTTCTACCGATCCGCCATACCTTTCATTTCGAATCTCTAAATACACCTTCAAATCATGCATAGCGTCTGGTATCACTTGTATACTGTCTAATTTATTTCCTTTTCTAATAATTGAAATTCTATTCTTTTTAAAGTTTACATCTCTCAATCTAATATCAGCAAGCTCATTTACTCTTATTCCACTTGCCAAAAAGAGTGAAAAGATTGCGTAATCCCTTTCCTTATCTCTAATAAAATAAGACCTCTGCCTATCTGATAAAGATTTTTCATATTCATTTTTTAGGTAATAGAGGAAATTGATATCATCATTATCTACAAATATGGTATCGGTCAATTTTCTGCTGCGTTCATTTAGAGTTTCTTTTGGTTTGCTCACATTTATTTTTTGCATAACATTACGATGAAAATAGGGTTCTCCGTCTTCAACGCGTTCTGTTTGGGTTGTTAAGTATTTAAAAAGGGACCTTAAGGCTGATTTTTTTCGATTGACGGATGTCTTTTCACGCGTTTTTTTCTCATGTTTAGATACGACAATTTCTTCATTGGTAACTTTGTTAAAGTAAGCTCTGGCAGCATCAAGGGGTAAAGAAGCCAGATCTGAAAGAGGGATGTTAGAGATTGTTTGTGAAGAAGAAAATCCCTCTGTAAGTAACCAATTAAAAAAATCCTCATAATCCAAAAGATAATTAAGCAGGGTGGAGGGGGACCTGTCATTTTCCTCCATTGCTAATACATATTCCTGTACATAATCTGGCATTAACTTAAGAATGTCTTCATATTTTTGTTTATGAGTAATATGCTGCCTGGATGTAGCCATGAATACACCTCTTAAAAAATATTGTGTGTATAATACAATTTTTACACATATTTGTTTACATAATAAATTTATTGTTTACTTAGTGCATAAGTATAGTTTTGGTATATTCCATGAAATCAATAAGATGGTCTTCAAGTATTTTTTGTAAAATAACCAAATTTACTTCCTGGTAATCATGGACGGCAATATTTCTGAAACCAACCATTGCTTTCATTTTTTGGCCAAGAGAAGGGGGGATAACATCAGCATTTACTAGAAATGTAAAGGCATCACGGCTGTTCTGAGGTAATCCAAGTTTTTTTTCTGCTACAAGATGCATGGCTAAATCAATACTAGCTTCACATGCTCTTTGAAGATTAAGAATAATGGAATCTTGTTTAGTGTAATTATTTAGATTCATTGGATCATCGTTGTATTCCTCTTTAACTCTTTTTACACAACGTTCAATGATGCTTACCTTATTTAAAATGACATCATTCTTCATTGAATACAGTCCCACTTTCCTTAACTTTATCGATTATAACTTTCCGTTCCTCGCCCAATTTTGCGTACATCTTCAAAGCATTCATTTCATAATTCATCCGTATTTGTTCATTAGAACAATAAATTATGCTTCCTGTAGTAATTATTTGGCCTTGGAAAACAGTTGAAGCTTTCTTTAAATTCACTAAATCTACATCTATATTTACTTTTTCTGCCAACTCTTGTGCTAGGATGAAAATTTCATATTCATTAATGTCAGAGCCTGGAAGGAAAGCAATATCTAAATCGCTATTCTTATGAGAAGTTCCTTTGACAGTTGATCCGAAAATATAAATTAAAACGGGAGAAACTTTTTCTCTTAACAAATTTACGATTTGTATTTGCATTTTATTATCCAATGGAAATACCTCCATATATTGGTTAACTATATTATAGCAAACGTTTGTTTTGTTTTCTATAATTAATTCTTCGTAAAATAGGTATTATACACGAAGTTTATTAGTTTATTATTTGCTAGTCCCCCTCCGCTTTGTGTACAAGTATATAGGGTATATTTAATTGAGAAAAAGGAGTGCTTAATAAGCACTCTCATCTTTTATTTAACATCATATCCTTGATCATCAATTGTTTCATTTATTTTATCTAAAGAAACTTTTTCTGAGTTAAACTTAAACATCCACTTTTCCATCTTCTAAATGTACTTTCACTTCACTAACACCCTCAAGTTTTCCTACACTGCCTTCTACAGTTTTTACACAATGACCTCAAGACATTCCGGTTACATCCAATCCTTTTTTCCTTTACCTATTATTTTTTCATTAGTTTTTGTATCGTGACGACAAACTCATCGAGTACTTCCATATCACCCTCATTGATCCGGTCAACTACACAGCCCTTTAGATGGCCTTCCAGAAGAATTTTTGCAACACTGTTAAGAGCTGCTTGGGTAGATGCTATTTGTGTAATAACATCATCACAATAAGTATCTTTTTCTATAAGACCTTTAATACCCCTGATTTGACCTTCGACGCGATTTAAACGGGTTACTAAATTTTTCTTTACTGTATCTGAGTGATGACTTTTTCGGGAAGAAGTATTATAGCTGTCATCCTCAATAGAAAGATCAATTTTCTCAATATCTTTACCCATTGACTTCCCTCCTTGGAAATAATATACAATACCCCTCCACCCTATGTAAAGCCATTTCTTTTACATGGTTTAGTCATCATCCTTAGTTTAGTGACCCCTCCATGTGGAATATGCAATTCATCGGTAATGTGCTACCACTTTCACTGATATTAAGAAAAGTTTTACCGAGCTTATAACACTTCTTGTTCTGGATAAGCGCCCGATTGTTGAAGACTAATACTATTATGGAAGGCTACTGAATCCAGCTTGCGCTTATTGAACGATTGCACCCGTAGTTAAGTAACTTTATTTCACTTCTAAAAATCCGCTTCAAAATCTTTAACGTAAACTGCATTTCCAGTAATCATAACTATCTTTATTTTTAGAGACCCTTACCATAACCCAACCATTTTTTTCAATTTCATGACCTTGCTCTATTATAATTAGAGATTTTTCAAAATTGCTGTTTATGTATTTACCATAAAAAAAGCAGTCTCATTAAAACCTACTTTTAAAGCGATTTCTTGCATCTCCTCATCAGTAATGAAAGAGCACAATTCTTGCTGCAAATTGTGCCCGCTTAATTACAGGTGTTAAAACATCTAAGAAAAGTGCTGGTATTACCTTAGACTGCGGGAGAGTTCCGTAAAAATAATTCCTAGAGCAGAGGCACCAGCATCAGGATAACCCAGGCTTCTTTCGCCAACCGTACCAGCGCGGCCCATTCGAGCAACGATTTCCTTTGTATATTCGGCTCCTTCAACAGCAGCCGCTGCCCCTTTTTCAAAAGCGGTCTTAAAGTCCTCACCAATTGCTGCACTTTCTGACCATGAATTTGCACAAGGCACAAGCGCATCCACAAGCGTTTTATCGCCTACCTCTGCTCCTCTTCCGAAAGATCGCTCGCCAATCAACTGTATACCCTTGACTGAAGCATGCAACAGTTCAGCAAACTCACCTACTGTTAATTCCATTTTCTCTTCCGTAGCCTTACCTGCAGCTCGGAAAGCCGCGCCCCAAATCGGACCGGAAGCACCTCCACAATGTTCCATAATGACCATAGAGCACGTATCTAGAAAGGACCCTATACTTAAACGTTCTTGATCCAAAATCGTGCTCCATTCTCGCTTTAATTGCTTGAATCCCTTGGAGACGCTCATTCCAAAATCGCCATCGCCTGCATGAGTATCCAATTCACAGAAAGGCACTTCGTTCTTGATAATGACTTCGCTCATTTTATCTACAAGATAGATAATATTATCTAATGTAATTGCCTCATCCTTGATGATAGCGTGTTCTTCCGCTGTTTCCGTCTCAAAGAAAAAAGGCTTTTTTTCTACGTGAGCCTCAATGTCCACGTATTCTACACTCTCAATTGGTCCATCTACTCTAAACGCAGGTGTATTACATTCTCTTGATAGCAGCGTTTTCAACTCATCGTCCAGTTTCATCACTGTCAGGGAAATTCCGGCCATATCAATACTAGTCATGTAATTACCGACAAATGTTCTATAAATTCGTATATTTTTGCTGTTCAACTCCCGAGTAACCGCATTGTTAAAAAGATAGAGCTCTTGCAACGGTGTGCCACCAAAGCCGTTTACTAGGAGAGCAATTTCGGCAGGATCATCACCATCTAGTCCTAAATCCTTCAGAAGGTCGGTTGACATGCGTAAGGCCAATTCGTCTGCGGTCGCAACTTTTTCCCGTTTTATGCCTGGCTCTCCATGAATACCGACGCCATATTCCATCTCATCCTCACCCAATTTGAAAGTGGGCGATCCATTAGCGGGAACCGTACAGGAGGTTAGTGCTAGACCAATGGTTCGAACATTTGTCGCTGCTTTTTCCGTTACGGCTTTGACCTGCATCAAATCCCTACCTTCTTCTGCTGCTGCTCCGGCTATTTTATGTACCAACACGACTCCTGCAACGCCACGACGTCCTACTGTATAGAGACTGTCTTCTACTGCAATATCATCATCTACCCGGATATATTCTACTTGAATGCCATCCTCAGCAGCTAAGTAGGCTCCGTTTTTAAAGTTCATTATATCTCCACTGTAATTCTTAATAATCAGTAGGGTACCTTGTTTGCTGGCGGTTGCTTTAATTGCCTGATATACCTGTATCTGTGAGGGGGAAGCAAACACATCTCCACATACTGCGGCATCCAGCATTCCTTTTCCCACAAACCCCGCATGTGCAGGTTCATGGCCACTACCGCCACCGCTAATCAGGGTTACCTTATTTTCGTTCATTTCTTTTTTCTTTATTACCTTAAACTTTTTTAAGAACTCAAGTTCCGGATGAGCCATTACCATCCCATTGCACATCTCCATGACGAGAGTTTCAGGTTTATTAATGATTTTTTTCACTTCATATTCCCCCTCTATAAGGTTTGTTATTCTCCTAGATACTCGTTATTACTTAGAATTTCAAGGGTTTATATTGCATTCTTCACAAAGGATTATCCGTACATTCCCCCTATAGAATGGTTTTGAAAATAGGCGAGTGCCATTTCAAATGTATTATCCATAACTACATTATAATGTAAGCGCTTTATACTAAACGAAAAAAATTAATTGTTTGTCAAAAAAAGTATGTGATATACATGAACCAATTAGCCAAAAGCCAGCTTATGGTTGTGTTCTCAAGATCTGGTGAGTCATCCTATGTATTATCAAAAGCTCAGATCGCGAAACGACAGGGAATCAAAATTGCGGTTATTACAAGCAGCCAAAACAGTACTTTAGCCGAAATGGCCGACTTGATTTTGCCTATATACGGTTCACGTGAACCTCTTGATGTGTCGTATAATATTACCTCTTACAACTCGATTGCGGCCCTATTCATTGACCTTCTATTACAGTTGTATATGGAGGTTTTGGGGGATAGCAGGGAGTAAAAAAACCTTAGAGAATTGATATATCTAAACAAGTAGGATACACCAGTGCCAATTAGTGTTTCGAATTTTGGTCTCCCAATGTCTAACACTTTACAGTGATACACCCATGAAATGGTTAGTAGGTGGAGAAATTACGAAGAGATTAGTTCAGTTGCTCAGAAAGGTATGGACCGAAGATTCTAAAACAAGTTTAGCTGCTGATACAACAAAAAAGAACACAATCTCTAATGATCTTGCTTTTTATTTACTTAGTTTCAAGACTGTTTATTCTCTAATTTTCGAAAAATAGGACACCAAGATCCCTCCTTCTTTTTTTCATGCAAAAGAGAAGAGTTTAACTATCCTCTTCTCTTGTACATAATTTTTAAACGAGCCCTGTCATACTATATACCGCGATTACGAAGAAGACCGCTACTGTCTTTATGATGGTGATCGCAAAAATATCGCGGTATGCTTGTTTGTGAGTCAATCCTGTGACTGCAAGCAGCGTGATGACAGCTCCATTGTGAGGCAAGGAATCCATTCCTCCCGAGGCCATCGCGACAACCCTATGCATGACTTCCAATGGAATGTTGAACTGTTCCGCGGCTTTGTAGTATTGTTCACCCATCGCACTGAGCGCAATTCCCATGCCGCCGGATGCAGAACCGGTAATACCCGCCAGCACATTCGTTGTAACCGCAGAATTGATGAGCGGATTTGTGAATGTTTGAGAAATGCCATCGCGGACAACGCCGAACCCCGGCAACGATGAGATTACGCCTCCAAACCCGTATTCGGAGGCGGTGTTCATGACTGCAAGTAATGCGCCACTGATGCTCGCATTAATTCCTGTCTGGAAGTTCAAGACAACTCCCTTAAAATTATAGGCCATCGTTGCTATTATTCCGATAATTAAAGCCATTTCAACAGACCAGATTCCAACTACCGCTGTCAAATCAATCTTACCTAGTGCGTCGAGCCCGATCGCTGAAAAATCAAAGCCGTTCGGATACCATTTAGGCAGTGAAACGGTAAAGACTTTGTTCATCACTCCTACTAAAATAAGCGGAACAAAAGCCAAAGCCTGTCGCCATGGACTCACTTTTACAGGAGGAGCATCAAGGGTAGGCAGCTTCACTTCAGCAGTTGCTGCCATTTCTTCATTCGCCTGAACAAAGCCTGTGAATCCTTCCCCCGCTGCCTTTGCTTTTTTGACTCTCGACTGCAAATATAAGATCCCTAAGACGAAGACAAAGATCCCGCCGATAATTCCCAAGGTTGGTGCCGCGTAAATGGTTGTCTTAAAGAAAGTGGTTGGGATTACATTTTGAATTTGCGGTGTTCCCGGAAGTGCGTCCATCGTAAATGAAAGTGCCCCAAGAGCGATCGCTCCCGGGATCAGACGCTTCGGAATATTCGCTTCTCGAAAAAGGTTTGCTGCAAAAGGATAGACCGCAAAGGCGACCACGAACAAACTAACGCCGCTATAGGTCAAGATCGCACACATCAATACAATAGCCAGCACCGCTCGTTTTGCACCAACGAAATGGACGATCGTTTTAGCGATAGATGCTGCAATGCCGGACATTTCTACAAGCTTCCCAAAAATAGCCCCGAGCAGGAATACCGGAAAATACAGCTTGATAAAGCCAACCATTTTCTCCATGAAAATATTTGAGAAGAACGGCAGTGTATGTGATGGATCAGTCAGCATAACTGCGAGCAATGCACAAAGAGGCGCGAATAATATAACCGAAAACCCCTTGTATGCGACAAACATTAGCAATCCAAGGGATAATAATATAATGAATAGTTCCATTTCGTCACCCTGCCAATTCATGAAAATTCTGTCAATTCACTTGTAATAGATGCCTTGCCTGCAGTGAAGGCAGGCAAGACTTTCAATGACAGTTAATTTGTTACCTTACTGTAGCGGCGTACCCGAAGCAGCGCTTGCTCACGGTGTCCGGCAAAATTCTCAATCCCACATAGTCGTTCAGCGTATTGACCAATGAACACACTCGCTTCTGGAGTACATTCCTGGTATGTGCACGTTTTTAAAAATTTGCCAACCCAGAGGCCGCCTGTGTATCGGGCTGCTCCTTTTGTCGGTAAGGTGTGGTTCGTGCCAATGACCTTATCCCCGTACGCCACATTGGTTTCCGGACCGAGGAAAAGTGCACCATAGTTATTCATCTTATCCAAAAAGTAACGCGGGTTCTCAGTCAGCACTTCTACATGCTCGTAAGCTAATTTATCAGCCTCTATGACAGCCTCATCTAGACTATCTACTAGAATAATTGAGCCGTTTTCTTCCCAAGCGATACGGGCCACTTCTGCCGTTTCTAATGTCTCTAACTGGCGCTCAATTTCTTTTACCGTTTCAAGTGCCAGTTTTTCCGAAGTCGTGATCAACGCCCCAGGTGAGGTCGGACCATGCTCGGACTGTCCTAAAATGTCACATGCGACCATCTCGGCATCCACGGTCTCATCGGCAATCACCAGCACTTCAGTGGGACCAGCGAGAAGGTCAATGCCTACACGCCCGAATAATTGGCGTTTTGCCTCTGCTACATAGGCGTTGCCCGGTCCTACAAGCATGTCTACTGAGCCAATCGTTTCAGTGCCAATCGCCATCGCGGCCATTGCCTGCACACCTCCAAGGATATAGATTTCATCTGCACCCGCTAATGACATCGCTGCGACAGTGGCTGCAGGGATGTCACCGTTTATCGGAGGCGTACAGCCGATCACCCTTTTCACACCCGCAACTTTTGCTGTCAATATACTCATGTGCGCAGATGCCACCATCGGATATCTTCCGCCTGGTATATAGCAGCCGACGCTTTCGACAGGGATATTTTTATGTCCAAGAATTACCCCAGGAAGCGTTTCCACCTCGAGGTCTCGGATGCTTTCTCTTTGAGCTTGCGCAAAGCGCCGAATTTGTTCCTGTGCAAATTGGATATCATTGATTGTTCCTTCGGGCACTGAGACGATGATTTCTTCGATTTGCTGCTGTGAAAGCTTAAAATTTTCCGGTGACCATTTATCAAACTTCTCAGAATAAGACCTTACGGCAGCATCGCCGTTTTTCTCAATATCTTCAATTAGATTTTTCACAGTTTCATATACTTGCGCTTCATATGTAGCGATTTCTTCTTTGCTCTTCCCCGTCTTTAAAAACTTTGCCATCTGCTTCTCCTCCTTTATTGTCTATTAATAACGTGCAGTCAGCACTTTTTTGCGCGTATAAAATTCGACACCATCACGGCCGTTAGCATGAAGGTCCCCATAAAATGACTTCTTATATCCTGAGAATGGGAAGAACGCCATTGGAGCCGGGACGCCTAAGTTAATGCCAAGCATTCCTGCATCGATGTCGTCGCGGAACTGACGTACTGCCTTCGCGCTGTCTGTATACAGGCAGGCACCGTTTGCAAATTCCGATTTATTGGTAATTTCTATAGCTTCTTCAAGTGTGTTGACTCGAACAACCGATAATACTGGGGCAAAAATCTCTTCATTCCAGATTTTCATGCCTGGCTTCACTTCATCAAAAATCGTCGGCCCGATGAAATATCCATCTTCATTAGGTGACTCATCAGTGCGGCCGTCGCGGATCAGGCGGGCTCCTTCCTTTTCACCTGCTTCGATGTATTGAATCGTTTTTGCTTTATGGGAGTCACGGATAACCGGTCCCAAAAATACCCCTTTTTCGATCCCGTTGCCAATTTTGATTTCGTTTGCTGCCTTCACTAAAGAATCCACAAGTTGATCCCCAATTTCACCAACTGCCACTACGACTGCGCAAGCCATACAGCGTTCTCCTGCCGAACCAAATGCAGCACCGAGAATGTTTGTGACCGCAACGTCAAGATCTGCATCCGGCAATACAATAGAGTGATTTTTCGCACCTGCGAGAGCTTGTACACGTTTACCGTTGGCTGCAGCAGATTTATATACATATTCGGCAACCGGCTGTGAGCCAACAAAGGAAACGGCTTTCACTTTTTTATGGTCAAGGATCCCGTTCACCACATCGTG
The DNA here is from genome assembly GCF_030817055.1 of Bacillus sp. V2I10. Classification (NCBI taxonomy): domain Bacteria; kingdom Bacillati; phylum Bacillota; class Bacilli; order Caryophanales; family Bacillaceae; genus Bacillus; species Bacillus sp. V2I10. The sequence goes on from NZ_JAUSYV010000002.1 coordinate 16,123, forward strand.
TGCTCCATGCACCACGTTCAGGACACCATCCGGAAGCCCTGCTTCCTGAAATAGTTCTGCCAAGCGATTGGCGAGCAATGGCGTACGTTCGGACGGTTTTAATATAAATGTATTTCCGCAGGCAATGGCGAGCGGGAACATCCAGCAAGGAACCATCATCGGGAAGTTAAATGGGGTAATACCTCCGACGACTCCGATTGGATAGCGGTACATGCCAGATTCGATGCCAGTTGCGATATCTGGAAGCTGAGTGCCCATCATCAATGTCGGGGCGCCGGCTGCAAATTCAACACATTCAATCCCCCGCTGCACTTCACCGTAGGCTTCATCATAGCTTTTTCCATTTTCCTTAGTAATCAGGCGGGCTAATTCCTCCCAATGCTCGATGAGGAGCTGCTGATAGCGGAACAGAATCCGTGCACGCTTTGGCACGGCTGTCGTTTTCCAAGTCTGGAACGCTTCTTCTGCCACGGCGACCGCCCGATCCAGATCCTCGCGGTTTGAAAGTGGTACAAGGCTAAGTATTTCACCTGTCGCCGGGTTAGGTACCGCCTCTGTTTTATCGGAAGTGGAAGCCAACCACTGGCCTCCAATAAAGTTTTTAAGAATTTGAGTAGCTGTATTTGAAGTCATTTTATGATCCTCCTTTTTAGTAAACGCGTTTATAAATTTATTGTTTGGGCTGGCTGAAAGTCAAAGTTATAGCAGTGGTGGTATAAATCGACCATTTCCTGAAGTGTCGGAACCCTTGGGTTATTGTCAGGGCTGCCGCTTGCAAGGGCATCGGTAGCCATTTTTTCAACGACCTGTCCGAATTTTATTTCATCGACTCCCCATGCTTTCATGTTTGGAATCTTTAAATCAGCGCAAAGCTGCTTAATTTCCTTGATTGTCACATCAGCAAGCTCTTCATTTGATAGCGCTTTCAAATCTGGTGCAATAATACGTCCTAGTTCTGCCAATGAATCTATTGCATATTCTTTTGTAAATTCCAGAACGGCCGGGAGCAGCATTGCATTGGATATACCATGAGGCACATGGAATAAAGCTCCTATTGGACGGGACATCCCGTGCACTAGCGTTACAGAGGCGTTGGTAAACGCAAGACCTGCCTGCATTGAGGCAATTGCCATTTTCTCTCTTGCTTCGAGATCATTACCATTCTGATAAGCAGTTCTTAAGTATTTCATGACACTTTCTATAGCTGCCGCCGCCATATTTTGTGTTAACGGCTGGGAAAGGCGCGATATATAAGCCTCAATTGCATGGCACAGGGTATCAATCCCCGTTGCAGCTGTTACATGGGACGGCGTTGAAAGCGTAAGTGACGGATCAACAATCGCCACAGATGGAAGAAAGGCATGATGTTTAATCATCATCTTTATATCTAGCTGTGTATTAGTGATAACGGTTACATTTGTAACCTCTGAACCTGTACCTGCTGTCGTCGGAATGGCAATCAGCGGAAGTGGTTCTTTATTAATGGAAGTTTTCCCTCTCATATCGCCTATATAGCCCCCATTTGTGGCGAGTACAGCCACCGCTTTCGCTGCATCAATGCAGCTGCCGCCTCCAATTGCCACGATTACATCACATTTTTCTCTTTTGCAAAGATCCAGCGCCTCGGTGACATGCTGATCAGTTGGTTCACTGTTGACATCCAAATAGAATACAAAAGTAAGATTGTGCTGTTCGAAATACTCGATGCAGCGTTTAACATGGCCCAGTTGTTCCATGATCCGGTCACTTACAAGAAGTACCTTGCTTCCATGTTCTGCTGTTAGCCTTCCAAGCTGGCTGAGTGAATTTTGACCGTAAAATACAGCTTTAGGCATACGAAACTCTGAAAATTCTTTCACATTTTTCCCTCCTTGCATCTGCTTACTACATAATGATGCAAGAAGCGTGCCAACTAAAAAATCTGATTTACTAGGCGGTTTTCACCTCTGAGTGTCCGGCATTCAGGACAATCACGTCCGAATTATGTCCGATTTTCTGACACTTCACTTCAATAGGTTGTACTTTTTTAATTTTTCATAGAGAGTTGACCGCTGAATGCCAAGGTTTCGTGCTGCCGACGCTTTATTTCCATTCGTCTCAGAAAGTGCTTTAATGATGGCATCCCTTTCACTGCTCCAGATCCTTTCTTTCAATTCATCTAGCACATTCTGCTTAGTATCCAATTGGCTGGGCAAATCTGCGGGTATAGGATGGCTGAGAAAATGGGCAGGCAGGTCGTCTGCGGTAATTTCCTGGTTTTCTGCTAAACTGACAAGCATTTCAATCGTATTAAGAAGCTCCCTAATATTCCCTGGCCAACCGTATTCACATAGTAATTTCATGGCTTCTGGCGAAAAGAACTTTTGAGGCATGTTGAACTTTTCACAAAACGCGGAAAGGTGATGCGAGAGCAAGGCGGGAATGTCTTCTTTTCTTTCACGCAGCGGTGGAAGGTTCAACCGGATAATGTTCAGGCGGTAATACATGTCTTCTCGGAAGGTCCCTTTTTTGACCATGTCTTCGAGATCCCGGTTGGTTGCTGCGACGATGCGCACGTCCACCTGCTGCCGTGATACTCCGCCAACACGTTCCACTCCGCGATCTTGCAGCACACGGAGAATTTTTGCCTGCATCGGCATTGGCATGTCCCCTATTTCATCGAGAAACAACGTCCCTTTGTGCGCCACCTCGAATTTCCCGGGCTTTCCACCCTTGCGCGCGCCAGTAAATGAACCTTCTTCATAGCCAAATAACTCCGCTTCAAGCAGGTTTTCTGGGATAGCCGCGCAATTTACGCTGATAAAAGGACCTTCCGCAAAAGGACTTAACTGATGAATCGCTTCGGCAAAAAGCTCTTTGCCCGTTCCGCTTTCTCCTGTGATCAAGACTGTAGAAGGAGTGGCTGATGCTTTCTTTGCAGTCTTTTTTACAGAGAGGATCGCTTCACTGTTTCCAATGATTCTCTCAAAATAACCGTTAATCTTTAGATGTTCCTGGGAAAGCAGACCGTTATTGGCCACTTTACGCGATAATTCCTGCATCCGACCTAGGATGTTATATAGCTCGCTTACCCCTTCAAAAATAAGCATCCCGATTGCTCCGATCACTTTTCCGTCTTTTCGGATTGGAATGCGGTGAACGACCATATCCTGACCTTGTATGCGCTGGATATAACCTCTTTCCTCCACTCCGGTAACACTAACAATATGCAAGCGTGTATTATCAATGACCTCGGTCACATGCTTTCCAATCACTTCTTCTCTGCTTTTGCCGATAAAACGGCAATAAGCGTCGTTAAATTCATGGACGACTCCAGCTGAATCAATGACAGCGATCCCTTCGTAAGCGCTTTCCAAAATAACACTTAATGTTTCTGCCGTATGAACGGTCTCCTGCAGTTGCGCCAGGCAATGAAAATATGAATGAAGAATATCCGTCCTGGTTAAGATCCCGACTAGACACCCTTGTTCGTCCACAACAGGCAAGCGCCCTACAGGAATTTTCCAAGCATCCGAAATCGAATGTTGTGGCCCTATCACAACAATAGACGTATTCATCACTTCAGCAACAACCGTATCTGGGGATCTTCCTTCTGTAAAGCATTTCATCAATCCAGACTTTGTAATTAGGCCGATAACATGTCGATCTGGCGATATGACAGGCAACCCATCAATTTGATGGGTTTCGAGTAGGGAAATCGCCTCACGTAATGTTTGGGTTCCCAGCAAGGTAATCGGATTCGGTGTCATCCATTTATATACGGACTCTTCATTTTTCACTTTGTCATAATTTGCTTCAGCACTTTTTTTATGATCTACAATCATTTCTCAGACCTCCAAAATCGGCAGCCTTCTTCAAAACAAACTACCGGGTTGGCTTCATTATACACAAAATATTCAGAAATTGTATTATTTTTAGACATCTGTCCATTACACAGGACACTTTAGCCAACATCACGAGTGATAAACAACAAAATCGCTAGCGCCATCTCGAGCGGAGTTGTAAAAAACATCGTCTTTTTCCACATAAAACTACGCAAGTAAATAAATAATTTACCTCTCGTGCAACCAGCCATGTAGTCGGAGAGATCACTTAACGTCTATTATTATTCTCCCAACAAAACTTGAGTGACAGATTCTTTTACTTACATGTATAGATCAGCGTCAAAACGTTGGGTTGTACCTCAGTCTGCACCTTCCAGTTTAGAGCCAATATCGAAAAAGAGGCATTGCGGAATTCACAATGCCTCTACTCTTATTTCAGTGTGGCTAGACCTAATTTCATATGTTTGTCTTTATCTGCCTTCTCAATATATGAAAGAGTGATGGCCCCTTCTTTTTCATATTTCACATGTATAACCTAGCTCTTGTTCTCTTAACATCGTTCAGGAAAATGCAAAGAAACTTTTTTCATTTCCATTGGATACATGTCATTATTAATCACTAAAAAACAAGTAAAAAAGCAGAAGTACTTATGAAAGTATTTGTACCTATGTTTTTCTGTATAGTTAAGCAATTTTTTTAAGATATACGTGATTTATAGCGATATCCGTTATTGCGTCCCCAACTTCCACATTATAACCTTTAACCGATTCATAAAACCCTGAAATAACATTAAGAAGAATCATATCTGTTAAATTTTTTCTATTTTTGTTATCCAAATGAACGATTAGTTTACAGTTATAACATTCAACGTCCTTAATAGCATGGAATATGCCATTAATAGTCAGATAAATCTGACCGTTCATCATTTCGCTCTTAACTATCAGCATTAATAAACACAAAAACACCGCACTTTCTTATTGTTTTATACAATTTATGCGCGGCATTTCTTTAATATGATTCTTGTTAATTATTTTGAAATTTTGAACGAATCTATTGAAAACATCCCCGTAATATTTCTAAGGGAGGCTGTTATTTTCCTATCCATATCTTAGTGAAAAAAAAATATCCTACCCTTTAGAGTTGCAAGGACGTATACCATTCAGAAGTTGCTGAAGACTGAAAGTTTCAGTTAATATCAAGCATTTGACTTGATTTATTCGTTTCATAATCAAACCCCTTCTGCTCTCATATACAATGAAAAGCGGAAGCCTAAACAATTATTATATATTTATATGTTTAAAACAACAACAACATTGATATATATTTTATTCTTGTTGTTAAATACAAATTATTTAATAGATGGAGGTCGTTATAACTCTTTCCTATGGGAGATATATTCCAGAGAAATGTGAACATTAAAACTGGACAGGCCCCAGTAATTTCATATATGCCGCGGCCTTTATAATCTAATAGCAGAGGGTATGTTAAATCCAGGGGATGTTGTTTATGTAACCTTTTCATGCTGTTTATTCATCGTCTTTTTCTTTTGACCATGATCATTTATTCTTGTGTTAAACAATATTTATTAGTTCTTTCTTGCTTTACGATTTGTTGCGGTAATGTGTACTATGACATTTGTAAAACTTTTCCTTACCTTTACCAACATACCTTTATTAAAATAGGCGGTTTAGCTTCCAAATTGATGCGTTAATGATTCCTAAACAATCAATAATTACGATATTATGGCCGCAAATTTTACTTTTTTTTTCTGCAATTTGCTGTGCAATCTTTGTATTAAGCATAACATCACCTCTAGATGTATGTGTGCTTGGCATCTAAAAAATGGTTCTTACGGGGAATTGGTGAAGGCTTCGTTTGGAAATTATTAAGGTATAGGAGATGAAAAAGAAGAGAATTATATGATGCCCTCTCACTACTTGCCATTACCGGATACTTCCCTGCAATAACTCTCCATTTACCTGGAAAGAAAAAAATCAAAATGATTATGAACCAACAAATCAATCAGTTTGTATCAGCAAAACGAAGAACGTTCGTAAATAATTTAAAACTTTTACGAACGCAAGAAGGAATTACTTGGTAGGAGACAGACCAAAAAGCAGTCTTGGCTTTCTGCTCAAGACCGCTTTTTCTTATAAGATATTAATTACACTCTTCACCGACTGAACAGATTGGTCAAGTGCAGCTTTTTCATCCAGCGTGAGCGGAAGTTCGATGACACTCTCAATTCCATCGCCGCCAATCACTGTTGGAACGCCTAAATATAAATCACTGTAGCCGTATTCGCCCTCCAGATACGCAATGGAAGGCAAAATCCTTTTTTTATCCCGGACGATGGCTTCAGCCATTTGTACAAGTGCTGCAGCAGGGGCATAATACGCACTTCCGTTGCCAAGCAGTGAAACAATCTCACCGCCGCCTTTTCGAGTCCGTTCCACAATCGCATCCATCCTCTCTTTCGAAATAATTTTCTCAAGTGGAATACCGCCTGCATACGAATAGCGGACTAGCGGAACCATATCATCACCGTGACCGCCAAGCACAAATCCAGAAATGTCTTCAACAGAAATGTTTAATTCTTCTGCGACAAATGTATTAAAACGAGCTGTATCGAGCACGCCTGACTGGCCGATGACACGATTTTTCGGAAAACCGGTTGTCTTGTAGCAGACGTAGGTCATCGCATCCACCGGGTTACTCAGAACAAGAATATAACTGTCCGGCGCAAACTTCTTCACCTGCTCCGATACGTGGCGCATTACTTTCGCATTCGTTGATACAAGATCATCCCGGCTCATGCCCGGCTTACGCGCGACGCCAGCGGTGATAATGACGAGATCGGCATCTTGAATGTCTTCATAGTTTGATGTGCCGGTAATTTTTGAGTTAAAACGCTGAATCGGGCCGGTTTCCAGCATATCGAGCGCTTTTCCTTTTGTCGGATTTTCCTGCTCGGGAATATCAAGCAGTATAACATCTCCCAGTTCTTTTTGAGCCGTCATTAACGCCACCGTTGCCCCTGTGTAGCCCGCGCCGATGACGGCAATTTTCGTTCGTTGAAAAGCCAATCGAAATCCTCCTCTCCTGCTTTATGTATTTCGTTTACTACTGATCTTCTTGTTTTTTATCGGGTTTTTGCACACGCGGTGTCCGGCTTTTTGCCAGCAATTCTTTTTGATCCGAGACCGGTTCTTTTGGTGACATCATATTATGAACGGACGGATCTGGACGTGGGATAACGTGTACCCCCACCAACTGGCCGACTCGCTTGGCTGCTTCCTTTCCTGCATCCACTGCTGCCTGTACCGCACCGACATCACCTTCAACGATAATCGTGACGAGACCGCCATCGACGTTTTCCTGTCTGACAATGCGGACATTTGATGCTTTGACCATGGCATCGGCCGCTTCGATCGAGCCGATCAGTCCCATTGTCTCGACCATTCCAACTGCCTGACTCATGTTATTCACCTCTTTCGACTTCCATAGAATCGATAATGCCGATGATGACCGCATCAATTGGGATCGGATTTTCCCGCATAATAAACCGGGAGGACCCGCCGCTTGTCACGAGAACTCGATCGCCAATACCGGCCCCAATGCGGTCCGCTGCCACAATCGGGTGTGTTACATATTCTCCATCTGGCTGAATCGGCTGGACGATGAGCAGCTTCAGCCCCTGAAGACCTTCTTCTTTTCGCGTCGCCCACACATTTCCGATTACTTTTCCAATACGCATGACTGCATCACCTATTCTTTATTTAGTGAACGTAATATCTTTGCCCAGCTCCCGGGCAGTGTCTATAGCAAGCGGTGTAACAATCGTACCTTTTCGAACGATAATTTCCGCTTCCTCTATTGACTGCACATGTTCACGTGATAACAGCTTTTGCTTAAATTCATATGCCTGCCTGACCGGCTGAAAAGAAGGAGGAGACACTGCCTGCACACCTGCACTTTCGTTTATGATTGTTCCCGGTGCGCGGGACGTAATAAATCCTGCATTTGCTTCGTCTGTATCGATATGCATTTCAAGCCGGTACCGTTCAGATACGCGAATGAGCACTTTTTCAATCGATAATGGGCGCTCACCGCTTATTTTCACGGTCACGAATTCACCGTTCTGCACGTTAAAACGCTGTGCGTCCTGAGGAGACATGTGAATATGTGCCTGAGCAATAATCAGTCCTTCAGAAAGCGTAAGGCTTCCTGCCGGGCCAATGAGCGTTAGCGGTGCGGACCCTTTTATGTCACCGGATTCCCGGAGCGGGGGGCGGACGCCAATTTTCGTCGCATCGGTCCAGCTGATTTCTGCCTGTGTAAGCTTGCGGGAAGGGCCGAGCACGCGGACACGCTCAAGACTCCCTTTTGGACCCGCAATTACAACCGTCTCATTGGCCGCAAACTGGCCGGGCTGGGACAAATTGCTTTTTTTCGCCAGTTCGTACCCTTTGCCGAACAACCCTTCCACATGCTCAGGCGACAAGTGAACGTGACGGGCTGAAACGGCTACGGGAATCGTGCCGTCCGGAGGCGCAGGGACGGTTGTTTGTCCAAGCTGCGCCATTACGTCGGCGACGATGCGTTCAATCATTTGCCTGTCCATTTAGTTCACGCCTTTCTATGAAACATGCTTAGTTTTGTTCTTTCGGCAAAATCATTTCCAGTTCGTTATGAGGTCTTGGAATAACGTGGACAGACAGCAATTCGCCTACGCGCTCTGCTGCTGCTGCGCCAGCTTCTGTTGCGGCTTTCACCGCACCAACGTCACCTCGGACAAGAACTGTTACAATCCCGCCTCCAACATGTACTTTTCCTACTAGGTTTACGCTTGCTGCTTTTACCATCGCATCTGCTGCTTCAATGGAACCTATAAGACCTTTTGTTTCAATCATTCCTAATGCTGTACCTTCTCTATTCATCTTGTTTCCTCCTAATAAATGATTTATTTTAGAATTTCTTTAACGATCTGGCTGACAAGTTTGCTGACCATCTTCGGATCAACGTCCGGCGCACCGTTCATTGATTTCAATACTTCTTTTACAATGTCTTCTGTCGCGTCGCTGTTTTTTGACGAAACTGTTGTTGTTTGCTTTGGCAAGTCCACTTCTTTAATGCCATACGCCATTCGTTTAATATTCAGCAAATGCTTCGCGGATACGTTATCCGAAGTAATATTGCCGCCGAACGTGCCGCAGCCGAGTGTCATCGATGGCAAAAGTCCGGTCGTACCGCCAACAGCACCAACTGACGACATCGTATTGACAAGAATTCGGGACACCGGCATATCAATAGCAAATTCCCGGGCGACATCATCATTTTCAGTGTGAAGCGACAAGCTATGGCCGCGGCCACCGAGATATAAAAGCGACAGGCAAAGCTCTTTTGCATGGTTGCCGTCGCGGGCGGTATACATCGCAAAAACTGGTGACAATTTTTCCATTGAGAACGGGACGTCTTTGCCAATTTCCGTTTCTTCACCGATGATGACACGTGTGCCTTCTGGAATAGTAATCCCGGCAAGATCCGCAATCGACTGCGGGCTTTTGCCAACAATTTTTGGGTTGATCTTGCCCGGCGCCAACGAAATGGCTTTTCCCATTTTCTCTTTTTCTTCTGCGTTTAACACGTAGGCACCATTTTTCTTCAGTTCTCTGAGCACACGTTCCTTCACGTTATGATCAACAACAATCGCCTGCTCGGTCGCACAGATTGTGCCATAATCGAATGACTTGCTGTTGACAATGTTTTCAACTGCTTTTTCGATTTTAGCAGTACGTTCGATGTAAACCGGCACATTGCCCGGTCCAACACCGTATGCCGGTTTGCCAGAGCTGTATGCCGACTGCACAAGCGCGCTGCCGCCGGTCGCTAAAATAACGTTTACATCTTGGTGCGTCATTAGCTTTTGTGTTGCTTCCATTGATGACTTCGTCAGGCATTGAATGAGCCCTGGCGGCGCGCCGGCTTCAACGGCGGCTTCCTCGCATACTTTCAAGGCCGCATCTGTACATTTCACCGCGTACGGATGCGGACTGACAACAACCGCATTTCTCGTTTTCAATGAGATTAATGTTTTGAAAAACGCAGTGGATGTCGGGTTCGTTGTCGGAATGATCGCTGCCACAACACCGAATGGCGCAGCGATTTCAACCACTTTTTTCACTTTATCTTCGCCGACAACACCGACTGTTTTTAAGTCCTTAATGCTTTCATAAACGGCTTTTGACCCGACTTCATTTTTAATTGTTTTATGTTCAGGTACGCCCATTCCCGTTTCTTCAACAGCCATTTTGCCGAGTTCAGCGGATTTTGCATAGGCGGCGTCCGCTACGGCTTTGACGATACGATCAACCTGTTCCTGTGAAAAGGACATGTACTTTTGCTGAGCGCTTTTCGCATTTTTCACGGCGGTACGCATTTCCTGAATCGCCAGTAAATCTTTATCCATCGTGATGGTCACCTGTCTCACTCCTTTCTGTTAATAGCTTTTCGGTGCGGCGGCCATGGTCAGCACTGTCTGACGGAATGCATCTGCTGCTGCCTGGCACGCGGACTGGCTTCCTGTCAGCAGCCCGCCGCTAAAGTTTGTTTCTGATGGCGGCGCAACCCATTCACAAAGCTGAACATCTGCTGCCTTTAACGCGGCATCGAGGCCAATTGTGGCCTCAACCGGTGGGGCAATTAAGTAAGCAAGCGCCTCTCCCTCCGTCACACCTGCAAGCTTTGATAAAAAAGTGCCGCTTCTTGAAATCGTATGCGCGTAAAAGGAATGGCCTGGATCACCGTTAATCGCTTCAAAATACGCGTCGCTTTTCACTTTAATCTGTACGGCGTCGAGCGCGCTTTTCACTTCTTCCGGCGACGGTCCGGCGAGAATTGCGATAAATTCGCCTGAAAGTGGACCGGATGCATGTGTGGCGCCTGCATAAAAGCTTTTTGCGTAGACGACATCGACGTCCGCTTTTTTCGTTGCTTCATCCGCCGCTGTATATCCTATATCATCAATCGTTGATGTAAATAACGCGATGCTTCGCTGGTATGGCTGTAATTTGAGCTTCTCAGCAAGTGCTGCATCGACATTTGGAATGACTTGAATGGCCGGCAACTCTGCGAAAATTTTATGTGCCGTCATGATCAGCCCTCCTTTTTCACGAGCAAAACACCGCTCGCTTCATATTTCAGAATTTTTTGAATGAGTGTGCCAAGATAGGCGCCTGCTTCAACAGGGGGGATGCCACCTTTATGAATGTTCGATACAACCATCCGATCCGCTTCTATCGTCCCGAAGCGCGGCTTATAGCATAAATACGCGCTGAGTGACTCAGCTGAAACAAGTCCTGGCCGTTCACCGATCAGCAAAATGACCACATCCGGCTGAAGGATTTCGCCGATTTCATCCATTAAGGCAACGCGTCCTTTATCGACGTAAAAAGGTGTTCCCGTCTGAATGCCTAAATTTCCGAGTGACTGAACGAGAGATAAATACACATCTTCCGCGTTTTCCTCAATCGCTTTTGCACTCAACCCATTAGAGACGATAATTTGCACGCTTGGTAAAGACTTGCATTTCTTTTTAATCATCTCTTTTGCTTCATCGGATAATTTCCGGCCAAGATCCGGGCGGCGAATATATTCTTCTTTATCTTTGACACGTGTCTGCACCTGAAATAAATCTAGCTCCTTTAGCAGCTCGGCCGATACTTCTCCGTATACAGCATCAACCGCTGCCGCATGATCAAAACGAAATTGAAGCCATGTACTCGTTTTCGGTCTTGATCCTGCTCGGCCGACTGCAATGCGTGCCGGTGTTTTCATTTGCAATTCCGCCGCCAACTTAGCTTCTTTTGAGACTGTTTCCTTCTTCATTTGTTTCAACTGCTGTTTTTTTGGCATCGTTTTGTGAAAGGTGACCTTACCGCCTTCTTCTTTTGCCGAAGCCGATTCAATGAGCGCGCCGTTTGGTTTTTCACTGCGAAGCTGCACGGATATTTCTTTCTTTTTATGCGATTCGCTAGACTGTAATTTCTCAACGACAAGCTTTGTAATGGTTTGAATGAGCTTTTCATTCATCAACATTCACCCCCTTTTCATGAAAATAATGAAATGTTACCGGCGTTTGGACCAAGGCGTCCATTTTCGTATATGCCCATTTTTTCAAGCCACTCAAGAAAAATCGGTGCCGGTGTTTTGCCAAATATCTGGTTTAATGTGGCCACATCGTGATAGCTCATCGACTGGTAGTTCAGCATGCAGTCGTCGCCCATTGGCGTGGCGATAATGAAGTTCACACCGGCCGCCGTCAGTAAAACACCGAGGTCTTCAATGTCATTTTGATCGGCTTTTATGTGGTTCGTGTAGCAGATGTCAACGCCCATCGGAATGCCGTGCATTTTGCCCATAAAGTGATCTTCAAGACCTGCCCGGATGACCTGCTTGCTGTTATACAAATATTCCGGACCGATAAAACCGACGACCGTGTTGACGATATACGGGTCATAGTGGCGGGCAAAGCCGTAGTTTCTTGATTCGAGCGTCAGCTGGTCAATGCCAAAATGCGCTTCCGCGGACAATTCTGAACCCTGCCCCGTTTCAAAGTACATATGCTGCGGACCGGTACCTGTTCCCTGTCGTTTCGCCAACTCATTTGCTTCCGCAATCGACTCAGCAGAAATGCCGAATGAACGGTTTGCTGCTTCTGTTCCGGCGATACTTTGGAAAATCATATCTGCCGGTGCACCCTGTTCGATTGCTTTCATCTGCGTCGTCACATGGGCAAGTACACAGTTTTGCGTCGGAATCTTCCATTCTTGAATAAAATCGTATGTCGCGTGCAGAAGCCGCTTAACACTTTCAACGGAATCATCAACCGGATTAATGCCAATAAGCGCGTCACCAATTCCGTACGATAGACCGTCTTTTAGCGATGCGATCATCCCATCGACATTGTCGGTTGGATGGTTCGGCTGCAGCCTTGATGAAAGCGTGCCTTTATGGCCGATCGTAATGTTGCAAGTTGTTAAAATCTCGATTTTGTTTGCCGCATGAACGAGGTCCAGATTCGACATCAGCTTTGTGGCCGCTGCAATCATTTCGCTGTTCAGCCCTTTGCTGATCCGCTTCAGCTCTCTGTCGCCTGTGTCATTGCTTAAAATGTATTCGCGCAGTTCCGCGACGCTCCAATTTTTCATCTGCGAATAAATCTTTTCGTTTACATCGCCTTCAATAATGGCGGATACTTCATCCTGATCCGCCGGCAAAAACGGATTGCTGCGTATATCAGCGAGCGTAATGTCACTGAGAACTGTTTTTGCGGCGATACGTTCCTGCACCGTTTCCGCTGCCAGCCCCGCCAGACGGTCGCCGGACTTTTCTTCATTTGCTTTCGCAAACACTTCTTTTAAATCGGTGAAGTGATATACTTCGCCGCCAAGCGTCGTTTTTAGCTTCAAGCTGCTTATGCCTCCTTTATGACGAATGGAACGTTAATGTTTTGACGACGACCGGCACAACCTCGGACTGCAGAGCGCGTCCGATGTCCATATAGTCCCCATGATCGACATTAATCTGATCAATGCAGATGACGCTCTGCCTCGCATTCATCGCGTGCAATGTCTGACCGAGCACTTTTGCGTGATCGGTTTGCACAACGAGCAAAATCGGCTGCTCCGGATCATGCCGCAGTTCCATCACGTTTACAATTTCTTTTGCCAATGTTTGAATATCTTTAAAGCCCATGTATGGCAAATCTGCTAAATAAAGAACGAAATTTTGCCCTTCCTGAAACGAATCGTATATGTCGATGGCTTCCTTAAAAGACTGTTCAAATTGGGCGAACCCGCTTTCAAGTCCTTCTTTAAACGAGAATTTGTATACAGGTATATTTTTGACAGGCAGCTCATCGGACGTCACCTGGATCGTTGCACCGCTTATTTCGGTCGTCTGGGTTCCGGCGCCGAGCACCGTCGCCCGCACCGTTTCTTCAGGTTCGACCCAGCTCCATTTTGTAAGTGCTTTATTATATTGCAAAGCCGCTGCCAGCTTCACTCCGATATCGCTGTACGCAATGTCAGATGGCTTCGGTGATTCCTGCTTATACATGCATTCTGATATGCCACCGGAAAACATAACGGCTTCAACCGGTGCTTCCCAATTTGGCTGATGGCCAAGGAGCAGTACATCATCTTTTGAAACGGGTTCATTCGCCAAAATACGTGCCATCGACTCCGCCATAAATTCAGTCACATTGCCAATACAAGGGTGCTGAATCGAATCCCCTGTTTTCAGCGTCCAGCCTTCCTGTTCAATAAGCCGCTGAACCGGTGGTGAAATCGATTTGACTATCCCGTCACTAAACTCAATGAGCCGTCCGCCGATATGCAGCGTACACGTACCTAGCAATTTCTCCCGTTTAAAAACGGCTATGTTCGCTGTACCGCCGCCGATGTCGATGTTTGCCGTCACTTGTCCGGTTTTCACCGAGTAGTCATAGGCACCGGATCCTTTAGCGGCGATTATGCCTTCTAAGTCAGGTCCGGCTGTCGCCACGAGAAAGTCGCCGGCTTCGCCGGACAGGTGATGAACCATTTCACGTGCATTTTGCTTTGTCGCGGTTTCACCGGTAATAATTACAGCCCCTGTTTCGATATCTGATGACTGCACACCTGCTACCTCGTACTGCGAGCGGATTATTTTTTCCACGCCCGCCACATCAATGGTCGAAGCATCTATGAGCGGCGTTCGGAAAATAGGACTTTTATATAAAATTTCTTTGTCGACAATTTCAATGCGCGGGACATGTGTACTTCCCGCAGTATTCATTAATGAAAAGCGGCTGATAATGATTTTTGTAGTGCTCGTGCCGATATCAATACCGGCGCTGATGATCGTTTCCTGCTTCGATTGAAATCCGGCCATTCGCACACCTCTTTTCCCCATCAAAAAAGGCGCCTTACGAACCCGACGAGTATTTCGTCGAGCTGTAAAGGCGCCTTTGCCGGAATTATTTACTTTTTGATAGTGTAAATATAGCAGACCTTTTCTTAAATGTAAAGGCTATCATAAAATACAATCAGTCCGTCATCCTGCTCCATTGCATACGCTTTCATTTCTTCCATAGTATCCATATCTGCAAGAGCCCTGATATGACCAAGACCAGTTCCTTTCATAGCCGAACTGATCACAATCGGCCCTGTTGAAATCGTCTGTTTCAGCTTTTCAAGCGCTTCCGCAATTTTCGCGTCAGGATGATCTGATTTTGTGACGATGCCGATTGGAAGCTTTGGGATGCCGGAGCTGAAATTAGGTGGGAAAATCATCTTTTCTCCGGTCGCGTCCTGTAAATACATCACATGCGTGACTTCTAAAGACGTCGCCATAATGTTTTTGTAAAACATCGGATTCTCCGTGTATTCTCCCGGCGTATCGACAATCCAGTCGTAGTAATGGAGAGACTGCGTTTTAAATGCCGGCACTTTTTTTCCGAGAAGCGCGTTTGTCAGTGTGGATTTCCCTCCACCGACAGAACCGATCAGCATGGCTCTGTTTTGCATAATATCTACCCCCTTTAAGATTTTGTGATTGGGGCTGGTGTGTAACCGAGCTTTTCAGATAAAAACCTGTTAATCTCCTGCATGGCCATTTCCACTTCCGACACGCTGCCGACAATGACGAGACTGCCGGTAAAACGGTCTAAAAACCCGATATTAACATTCGCCGCTTTCGTCGCCAGATCCCCGGCAATAATCACGGTTTCACTTGGGGTCAATGTTAAAATACCGAGTGCTCCCGCCTGCTGAATGCCTAACTTTTGGAACATATCCGGGTCGGGATTGGCAATCAAATGGCTGAGCGTCAGCTGTTTCCCTGGAACGAATTCCTGTATAAACCGCTTTTTTTCTTCTGCCATACTGAACCTCCTTTAAGCTTTCAGTTCTTCTTCGAGATATTCGACATTCTGTTCCTCGAGATATTCGCTTGCTTTAATCGTTCCGTCCGCGCGGTCCTGCGCTTCGAGTTTCAATGCTGTTGGAACGGACAGCCAGTACGCGAATGCGATCGCACAGACACCCGCTAAAAATTTGCCGGCAATAACCGGCAAGATCAAATTCGGCTGAAAGTTGGCGGTAAAAGATAAATGGTCCCCGAGCAAAAAGGCGGAACATACTGCAAATGAAATATTAATAACTTTGTCTTTTGGCGGCATGTAACGAACGAGCTGGAACATAGCGAGAATGTTTGCGATCGTTGCCAGAAGCCCTGCACTTCCGGTAGAAGATAAACCAAGTTTACGGCCGCCTGCTTCAAGCGGTGTTGCTGCATATTTACGGAGCAAATACACCATCGGGAAGGCGCCGGCAAGCATGATACCTATATAACCTGCTGTTTCAAGGGCACGGAACTGATCTTTTTCATCCGCCATAATCGGATGGAAGCCCCATCCTCCGAAAATCGTCGAAAAGATTCCTGTAAAAATTTCGATGATCGAGAAAACGAGAACCAGTTTAATAAACGCGTCCATCACCCGTCCGAAAATCATAAAGCCACTAATCATCATCCGCGGGAAAAATTTTAGTCCCGCCGCAATAGCGACGACGAATAGGAGAAGCGGCAATAAATTGATGAAAATTTGCCCGTATGCCAGTGCGAATTCATGGGTTGAATCTGCGGTCGTGCTGATTTCTGTCCGGATGTCTGTGTTAAACAAAACAACCAATACGCTTGAAATAAACGCTCCGATCGGA
Source organism: Bacillus sp. V2I10 (assembly GCF_030817055.1). Classification (NCBI taxonomy): domain Bacteria; kingdom Bacillati; phylum Bacillota; class Bacilli; order Caryophanales; family Bacillaceae; genus Bacillus; species Bacillus sp. V2I10. The sequence continues at coordinate 32,708 of NZ_JAUSYV010000002.1, forward strand.
ATCGTCAATACGCCTGACATGATGCCAAGTGCCATATACTTATGATCGCGTTTATCAAGCATCGCAAGCCCCATCGGAATCGAGAAAACAATTGTGGCTCCGGCCATATAGCCAACGATCAATGCCATAATCCAGCCTTCATACGATACCTTCAGCGCATTCGCCAGTTGATATCCGCCCATATCGGATGCGAGAATTGCTGTTGCTGCAATCGCCGGATCCGCACCGAGATGGTCAAACAATGGTCCGACGAGCTTATCAATAAAAATCGTCAAGTACGGAATGGATGCCATAATTCCAGCTGCCGGGACAAAAATGTGGCCGACTGTATGAATACCGTCCATGAACTCTTTTCCGAGCCCCTGATCCGGATTTCGTATCGCAGCAATGGCTCCTGCTAGCGCACACGCCATAATAATATAAACGACAATTGTTCCAACTAACGCCATTTCAATCCATCCCCCAGTTTATGTGATCATGCGTCATCATTCTACCCTTTATTCGTTGCCTTGTCCCTGCCCAATGACGGCGACCACCCCCTTAAAAAACAAAAAGACGCCTAAAGAAGTTATTCTTTAAGCGCCTTTGCTTAATATTTTCTTATGGACTTGTTAATTCGAATACTTCAAAATAATTTCCTGCGCAACCGACTCCTTTGTCAGCTGACGGGACATACTTTCACGTCGGATGGTTGTATAGGCTTCCTGTTCGGAGAGCTTTTTCTTTTCCATCAGAAGTCCTTTTGCGCGTTCAATTAGCTTTCGCTTTTGAATTTCATCCTGTGCGGACCGGACTGACTGCTTAAGCATCTTTGCTTTGTCCGCCTGATGAAGAGCGACCGTTATGGCCGGAATCAAATTTGATTCCGAAATAGGTTTCACGAGGTACCCGACAATGTTATCCTGCTTTGATTTTTCTACGAACTCCTGCTGACTGTAGGCTGTAATGAGAAAAACCGGCAAATCAAGCTGGCGGCCAATGATGGTGCTTGCCTGCAGACCATTGATTTTCGGCATTTTAATATCCATTAATACGAGGTCCGGCTTTAACTCAAAAGCAAGTTCAATCGCCCGGTCTCCGTCTCCAGCTTCTCCCACTACTTCATAACCGTGATCCAGAAGCATCATTTTCAAATCCATTCGAATAATTGATTCATCTTCAGCGATCAGAATCCGTTTTTTCATAATGAATCACAACCTCCTGGCTCAGTGGGAACGTGATTGCGGCATGTGTACCAATTTCAACGGTCTTATAAATAAATTCCCCTGCCAGATCATTCACAACGAGATTATGCACGATTTCAAGTCCGAGCGAATAAGACTCCCCCGACATCCCGACGCCGTTGTCACGGATGTGCAGTTCGGCAAACTTTTTACGAGAAAAAAATTCGACATGAATGTTGCCGGATAACTCGCCTGGAAATGCGTGCTTCAATGAATTTTGCACAAGTTCATTGACAATCAACGCAATAGAAACCGCTTTTCTGGAGGATGTTAATATTTTATTGCCATTTGACTCAATAATCAAGTCTACTTTTTTATGAAGTTCATGCAGTACCATCGTCGAGCCGATTTTTCTTGTTAATTCAATTATATCGACATCGTCTTCATCCACATTTTCATTAGCTAAAATCAGTTCATACACTGATGAAATACTAAAGATCCGGTTTAATGTATCTTCAAAATGACTTTTGCTTTCAGTCGGGAACCCTTTGCGCATCTGTAGCCGCAGAAGGCTCGCGACAGTCTGCAAATTATTTTTGACCCGGTGGTGAATTTCTTTAATGACAACGGATTTCATCATCAGTTCTTTTTCTTTCGTGCGCAGTTCCGTCAAATCCTGAATAATAATCAAAATACCCTTCAGCTCATTTTTTTTGCTGTGCATTTTCACCTTTTTCACTTCAAGATTTTTAGATAAAATTGACAACTCGGAAATAAAAACCTCTTCCTGATGATCAAGAATGTCCGCTAAAAAAGGCAGCAGTGTTAAAATTGGCTGATTTTGCACGACATCCGCTTGGCTCATTTCATGAATAAATCTGACTCCGGCCGGATTAGCATACACAAGCCGCTGATCCGCGTCTGTGACGAGAAAGATCTCCATCAGCAGATCTGTGACAATCGGATAATCATCAATCGTATCTGCAAGCAGATCCCCGAGCGCTTTTGAGCCAAATGAAATATCCGACCGCTCATTCACCATATTAAAAGAAGCAACGAGTTCCGCTTCCATAATCAATGTGGCAATCACTTCATGATGATCATTCCGTATGGGCACGACACTTTGCTCAACCATTTTGCCTTCTTGTGTAATGGCACGATGCCGAATTGACTTTTTCCCGGTGCGGTGGCTGTAATGAACGCCCGGTTCAAACGTTTCGAACACAATTTTCCCTACCACGGACTCTTTGTACGCTGCTTCCGGTGTTCTCGGGAGTGCTTCGGCCACAACAACCGCCTGCTCACTGGATTTCATCATGCAGTCAATAAACATATACTTGTTCAACAGTTCAGCATACAGAGGCAACGTCTTTGCTACATCTGCAATAATTTGAATGTCTGAGTCCGATAAATCTGTATATAAATGGCAAATCTTTTCGAGTGTAGTTTCGCTCATATGAAATCACCTTATCATTGAATTTTGCAGCACTGTTTAACATGCTGATTACTTTCATGATGACGGCAATAACACATTATTTCAAGCTATTATTCCGTGTAAAAGCAACCCCTGTACAGCCCGTCACGAGCATTTCACCGATCAGTTCGGATAAATGGGCACCCGCTTCAACCGGTGCCAGCCCTTCTTTATGAATGTTAGAAATCACCGTGCGGTCAGCTTCCACTGTTTTTTCATTCGGCCGGTAAACCATATAGGTACTTAAACTATTATAATTTAATCGGGTACTTCTTTAGGAGCCTGGAAGCTACATAAAAAAGGAAGTTTTATCATATATAAGCCTCATAGAGCATCTTCCTGTTCCATTTCTTTTAACTTCTTTTTTGTATAACTGTTAGTGGATAATAACAAAAATAGGGATAATATTAAAGATCCGCCTCCTATCCATAACAGCCATGGAATCCATGCTTCAAAAACGAACTCCATACAAAACCCTCCCTTATTATTTTAAACTAACCTTTGTTTGTAACATTCTATAATAACCAATAATTCCCTTCTTTGATTGAACAAATTCTAACCGATGGAAACACCCTCAAGAGAGGGTATAGCGGTATTACTAAAACATTTAATATATAGCCCATACTAATGTATTATTCATCATTGCCTCTCCCTTTGTTGCCTGTGATTCATTTCTAGTAGGTTGTTTCTATGAAACTAATAGCTTATCTTTTGTCTCTTAATCATATAACAATAAAGTGGGGTTAAAATCTAAGTGTTCTTCATTCAACAAGCGCGCCCGATTGCTGAAGAAGGATACTTTTTCAGTATTGTTAAACCGTTAAGCTCATCGAAATCTGCCGGTCTACAAACCCAAATTCTTTATATAATTCTTTAGCAAAGTTTTCAGCCTGTACATTCAGTCTTATTTCTTTATGACCCTTTGTAAACAATTCATCAATTGCAGCCTTCATTAAAACCTTTGAGAGTCCCTTACCACGACAAGTTGGTAAAACATACAGTTCATAAATTAAGCCTACACTTTCTTGAGAAAAGTAATCTTTACTGTTTCCTATCAGTACCTATCCCTTTAAATCCCCATCTTCTTTTAGTACAAGATAATATCCTCCTTGTTCCAAGGTTGCACGGATTATCTGTTCTGCTCGTTCTTCAGAAGGTTTAAAAGTCTTAGCAGTTCCTTCATACAAGGCATCGACTGATTTTGTTAGAATCTCCTCTAAATCATTTTGACTAGCTTTTTCGATCATGTTATACCCCTCGTTTACTAGATTTCTTATAAGAATTATACAATCTACAACTAAGAAAACATATATATGCTAAATTAGCTTATCGCCATTTATCATTAATGTAGGATTTTATACCTCGTTGATCCATCAACGTTCCGTTTTCGGCTTCTAAAGAACCTGGTGGGGGTTAATACAATCTTTTCTTTAACCAACGCGCCCTTTCAACAAGCATGTAAATTATGGTTGCCAAGAACAATAAAAACTTACAACCCTTTCAGACTTTCAAACTTTGAGGCTTAGTAAAGTTGAGAGGAGTCTTTCTCCCCTCGTATCATATCCGTAATGGCAACATAAATGTTTGGTGGATATTCAGCTATTCTATGACATAGGTATAAGTACCACTCAACACCATAAGTTAGATAAACCCGAACTGGTAGCCCATCATCTTTAAGTTGTTTACAGAGTTCGGGACGAATTCCGTATAGCATTTCTGCTTCCACATGTGGGTTTTGCAAATAACCACGCTCGATGATTTGTTTATGTATAGCTTCATCATGAGAAGCAATTGAAACTTCGTGACCAGCTTTAACACATAAATCCACTAATTCGAGATAACGTTGATCCAACTTGTCTGAACGAGGAATACAAATATCTGACGGCTCTTGGTATGCCCCTTTAACGATACGAATTACCCCAGGGTAGTTAAGTAATTCATTAAGATCATTAAGTGTTCGATACAATTGGGCTTGAAGTGTGATCCCTACGTTCGAATATTCCACAACAACTCTTTTGTATATAGATAGTATCTGATCCGTTTTTGCTGATTCCTCCATACTAATCATAAGAGAAAGACCATGGGACTGTGCTTCTTTCGCCATTTCTAGTAAGTTTTGATAGGCAAGTTCAGGATCAACAGATAATCCAATATGGGATAGATCAAAAGAAATGCGAGAACTTATTCCATGATTTCCACATTCTTTCATCAACGCTATAAACTCATCTTTGGCTCGAACACACTCCTCTTTGTTTACAGTGTTCTCCCCGATGAATTCCAGAGAAATGCAGTATCCCTTATGTATAAGTTTGTCACCAATAGATACTCCGTCTTCTCTTGATTCACCTGTTACAAATCGTTTAGCAGAACTCAAAAATAACGGATAAAGTTCAGGAGATTGTTGAATGTACTCCTTTATTTCTAAATTTCGAGCAATGGATTTCAACGAATCTGCAAATTGTTTTTCAATTGATGGAAGAACCAATTATACCCCTCATTTCATCTGAATTTTCATAAAAATTATAATTTAAATGTCGTAACAAATACAGGGAAATTAACAGTAGCCTTTAACAGCAAGCTGTATCTCAATAAAAAGACGATACTTCTCTTATTGAAGTATCGCGCCCTATAATGGAATATTAAAAGTAAATTAAGGTGCTACAAGTTCCACTTTTATTCTGTCGGGGTCTTCAAAGTAAACAGCATAATGTTCATCTCCACCAGCAAATGGATGCTTATCTGTATAGAGAATATGTATCCCTTTTGCCTTCAATTTAATTGCCATTTCATCTACGTGTTGACGTGAACTAGAATGAAATGCCAAATGATTTAGACCAACTCGACATCTGTGATAAGAAACATCCATAAATCTTTCTTCTGTTTGTACGAAAACTAGGTAAGTATCTTCTATTTTCCAACTCTGCCCACAGTCCCATTCTTGGAAGGGGCTGTACCCCAACTCCTCTAGAAACCAGCCCCAAAATTCAATGGAACTTTTTAAATCAGAAACATATATTTCAATATGGTGAATTAACCCTTTTGACAACAAATACCCTCCCTATTGTTAAAATTTATTCAATTATCCTACCTGATCGCTTAATACCAATTATTTCAAAATCAAACGATTTACTCAATAGTTTATACATTAAATAAGGCGCCATCCTTGTTTTGGTATGCTCCCCTTATAGTAGACACATTTAAAAAAGCGCATTAATCTGTCTACTAGGAGGGGGTATTTTTTATGGAGAAAAAAGCAGAGACTTATGATATATCGTTTAAGAAAAAAGCGGTGGATTTATATCATCAAAAGAAGAATTATTCAGCTGTTTCCAGAGAATTAAACATTCATCGAAAAAACATACAACGGTGGGTTAAACAGTTTAGTGAAGATGGAATTGTTGGTCTTAGGGAGAAACGCGGAAGAAAAAGTGGGTCTGGTAAAGTCTCTTCATCTACTATTGAAAATCCTCAAAAGAAAATAAAGCGATTAGAAGCTGAGAACGAACTGTTAAAAAAGCTTTTAAAGATGTGAAAGGGGGAATTGATTTAGAACCTAGTAATCTATTTCAAATCATTGATGATTTATCTAATCATTCTATACAGCTACTTTGCCATCTGGCTAAAGTATCAAGAAGTGGATACTACAAGTGGGTAAAGCGTAAAGCATTACCTTCGGAAAAGCAGATAGAGGATGAGAAGCTAAAGCAGAAAATAATAGAATGTCATCAGAAATATAAGGGCATCTATGGCTATAGAAGAATACAAATTTGGTTAAAGAGGACCTATGATATTCACATTAATCACAAAAAAGTTCAACGGTTACTAAGTGAGCTAGGTATTAAAGCAATTATCAGGAAGAAACGAATTTATTACGGTAAGAAAGAACCTTATCTTATCTCGAATAATTATTTAAATAGAGCCTTTTACGCTTCTCGCCCTAATGAAAAGTGGGTAACTGATATTACGTACCTCATTTTCAATGGACAGAAACTATATTTGTCTGCCATCAAAGACCTATATAATAACGAAGTTGTTGCGTACCAAATTAGTAGACGCAATGATTATAAGCTAGTCTTGGATACTCTTAAAAAAGCCATAAAAGGAAGGAATGTAAAAGGAATCCTTCTCCATAGTGATCAAGGATACCAATACACGTCCCATAACTATAATCAGCTACTCACAAGAAATAAAATGAAAGCTAGTATGTCTAGAAAGGGCAACTGTTGGGATAACGCTAGTATGGAAAATTTCTTTAGTCATTTAAAAACAGAATGTTTTAACCTTCATACTTTTAAAACTTCACAAGAGGTTAGAAGGGCTATTAAAGACTACATTCTCTTTTATAACCACGAAAGGTTTCAAAACAAGCTAAACAACCTGACTCCTATCGAATATAGAAGTCAGGCTTCTTAACTGCGCTTATTTTTTGTGTCTACTTGACAGGGGTCAGATCAACTACAGGAAAGCGCCCTATTGCGGAATAAAATACAAAAAGAAAATGCTCCCATTACTTTAATAACACCATACTAAACCATCACTGTTTGTTTTCTTTAACTTCTCTTAATTTAGAGAAATATCTTTGAAATCTTTGAACGTTGTTAATTCCTTTGTAACGGTATCTTTCATTTTCGCTCCACATCTCTCACTACATATAGCAAATATGCCATCAGTTCCTTGATGCTTTGCTTCTGAGTTGCTAGCAGTTACAATCATAGGAACACTAGTATTACGAGTACGTAGACTTATTTGAGTGATCGTACCTTCACTATTCGAGAAATCTACGCCTTCAGCAAACTTAACACTTAATCCAAATACTGGTTTATCTTCTCTAATTTTTTTCATACACCAGGCACATCTCAACATTGAATATCACATCCTAATAAATATTATCGGGTAATTACCTTTCATTATATATGTAATACTTATTGTTAGTAATGAGGGTTCAGTTATTACAGTAATGCGCCCTTTAATGGAATAACAAATGAGCTACTATTAGCTGGTTTAGTTCAAGAACATATCCTGGATTGCCGTCGTCCCCGTTAATTAAACCATTATAAAAGCAACTTCAAAGAAATTGCCCATGTACTATACGGGATAATACATAAACAATAAATCCAAAAACAGCTAATTTTACATGTTTTGATTTACTTTTCTTTTGATTATTCTTCTTATTTTTCATGTCTATAATGAACATATTAATAACGCTAATAATCATGATTAAAACTCCTAAAAATGCCATTAAATAAAATACAAGATCCTTCATTACTTCTTCTCCTATTATTTGTCGTAAATTCCCATGTAGGTTTGACCTTAAAGATACGGCTCTATAATTCCCAATCTGCATACCTTACTAAATATGCCTGTCCCTTGCATTGTTTCTTGACCTTTTTCTCAAACCATAAGTCGAGGACATAATGGAGATACACATTGGCTAATACCGGAGATATTACTCCACCTTGCGGTGTGCCATTGTCTGTTTTGTATTGCTTACCTTCCTCCATGTATCCACCTTTAAGAAACCTACCAATTATTCTTAGTAGGTTAGGGTCAGCAATTCACAGTTTTAAGAACTCCATTATCCATTTGTGGTCAACGTTGTCAAAGAATCCTTTAATATCGACATCTACTACATAATTTACTGACCTCTTTTCAATATAGAAGTTCAGTATTTTCAAAGCATCGTGGCAACTACGATTTGACCAAAGGAGCAGTCTAGAAAGTCATTTTAGATGGTATTTAGTATCTTCGTAATGCCTTTTTGAACAATCTTGTCTTCATGTTCCGGTATTCCTAATGGTCTTTTCTTGTTTGTATTGAGCTTCGGAATATACATTCTCCTTACTGGAACGGGACGATAACTTTTGCTTTTAAGACTACATATTAACTCCTCTATGTTTTCTTCTAAATTTTCGCTGTATTGCTCTTTAGTTGTACCGTTAATCCCGGTTGCCTTCCTGTTAGGTAATTCATGATGACATTGAACTAGTGCTTGCTTATTTAATAAATGTGCAAGAGATGTAAATTTCATTTTAGGATCAATCTTTGCTAATTCTGCTATCCTTAGTAGTTTTGTTTCCATTAATTATACCTACCTCTGTGTGTAGTAAATGTGTCCCTAGTAAGGGTGATAACTGGTAGCAGCCTTTCCTCCATCGGCATTACCCAACTTCATTGGTACTACGCTGCTATCCGACTCCCTACATCGGCATTTGGTTTCCTTGCTTGTTATCGCTTGTAGACCATACTCTTCTAAAAAAAAGAAAAGACCGGTAGGGTCTCCCGAGTTGCCGTATCATATCAATGTATAACGTGCCAAGGTCTATGACTCCAGAGAGGTTTACCTTTCTTGCCTTTAACGAAAGGTAAAATGTAGCTTTCTGCAGCGCGTAAAGCATCAGCCCTCTCGTTTTACAATCATTATGGAGCTCAATCCCTTCAACCATTTGGCTTTCGGCCCGCCGTCGGGTAGAAAACAAGCGCGCGCAATCAATTATGATTCACGTTTCTTGTAGCCCCCCTACGATCCCGGACGGTCGGATTTCCCGAGTCCGGTTCTGACCTTGGATTAATCACCTACAAGCCTTCCCATATAACCGCAGGATTAAATGTCGGTACACATATTCCCCCATCATTTGTAGGTTTACTTGTAAGCTAGTTTAAACATACTTTATAGCTCAGAGTCTATAATGCTCAAACATTCCAAGTGCCCAGAGGTCCTTTGCCCTATCAAAGGTGTTACCTTGATAGGAGTATAATTTCCTTACACTTAAGAAGGCATTACCCTTCCATCATTGCTACTACGACCTCATGCGCAAATCCTAAATCATCCTACCATTTTCTATTAGCCTCTTATATGATAGGTCTTTATTGGTTAGTACCTTCCCAATTTGAAGTAGGACCTTCCCGTTGTTATCTCTGAAAATCTTTCCACAGATGCCAGAACCCATACCCCGGCTGCTCTTACGGTGCTTTTGACCGTTTCTTCCCGTAAGACATCGGTCTTCCCCCGTTAGGCAAAGGTCGACGCTAAGCAAAACATCCCTCGAACAGTTTCTTTGAGGGGCGTAGATTTCGGGATTGCAGTATTCGTTAAATCCTTCTGGCCTCTGTGTTTGCTCGCCACACAGACTGTTCCGACCTTATCCTCTCTGTGTAAAATAGGCCGCCGTGACTTTTACTTCCAATCAGAACGTAGTTCGTTACCTCCCCACGCATTGGATATGCTAGTCATCCGAATCGGTCAATTGATGACAGGAGACTTTCACTCCATAAGATTTTCAGCCTTGACGGCTGCTCCACCTAACTGTCTACGCTTAAAAACTAAAGTCACCTTTAGCCCTCCAAGACTCGCTACGAGCGAATGGCTAGTTCTTACTCGACGGGAATCCCACCCGTTATATGATACGACCTAGGCTCGGCCGCACACGCGCCCGATTGTTGAAGATCGTTCTGGAACATCCACGTTGCAAGGTTATTCAAGAAAAGCCCCCGATTGTTGAATAAGACTAGTTGAGCTTTTTCTCTAAGATACGTTTATGATTATTTGCTAAATCAAGTAATTTAAAGTCTCCATTATTAATCAATTTGGTTACTTTCTTAGCTTCATCCCAAGCTAAATCATAAAGTTGTTTATCAATGGAGCCTTGTTGATATGCTTCTTGAAGTTCATCCGTATCCAAATGAAACACTTTTCCAGAGGGTAATACCACGATATCTATAAATAAGTCATCCATCCACGGAACATTCTTTTCTATACCATTTTCTTTACATATATCAATATACCACTGCACTACTTCCCCTTTATGATTAAACATCGTAGTTACAGAATGTTTCTCGTCAAGAGGGAAATGTTGCAGCCATTTGTACCCGTTATCAACTATACAAACATCTGATTCTCCATATTTTTTGATAATGGTTCAACTACTTGGACAATATCTATTAATGTTGCATAACCCTTAAAATCAGTTGACCTTATTAAGGTTTGGGCGTACTTTTTCTGTTTTACACGTTTCCAGTTTCTGTGATCACCATATTTCCTTTTAAGCATTTCATTTCCCCGTTCCTATCTCTCATAAAGAGAATCTTTATGTGCAGCATTAGCTTCCGATTGCTGCATATTATATTCTGCCTTTTTTACTGTATTTAGATAGATGCGTGACTTGATTGTAATGATTTACTCTCCATCTTTCCTGAATGAATTCAATATTGCTACATTTATTAGCTTTGTCTTACCCGATCCAATTTCACCATCTGAAATATGTGCTAAAATAGCATTTATTACTGCACCGTGGGCAACTAATACTATGTTGCTGTCGCTATAATTCTGGTTTATCTTTGTTAGTCCGTTTGTAATCCGTTCATTTAAGAATTCTCTGCTTTCTTGATTTGGATAATTCTTATCTGGGAAAGTTAATTGTCTTTCTTCTATCGTCATTCCTTCCGCGTCTCCATAATCCCGTCCTATAAATTCTTTCATCACCAGGACTTGGCTCTTTTCACCTTCGTTTATGATCTGAGCAGTTTCTAAAGCTCTTTTTAATGGACTGGATATGACTATTTCGTATTCAAAATCTCGCAGATATTTCCTACACTCTTGAGCTTGTAATTTCCCTTGTAAATTTAATGGAATATCAGTCCTCCCTTGTAATCCATCACGATTGTACATCAAACCCCATATTGCTACCACCTTGTATTTTTAGTTTAATGGCTAAGATTCCTTAATTTCCTAGCTCAATAAGAAAAAGCTGTCTCCACGACAGCCTAAATCTTCATAGTAGAAGATAAAGCTATTTCCTCGAACGAAATTGTGCCTGCATCGTTTCCTTTCTCATCAGTAAGAAAATTTCCGTATAGTCGGTAAACTTCTCTATACATACTCTTAAGGTTTTTAGCAATAATCACAATTTGGACCGTTTCACCGTTCCGTTCGAGGTTAACAATATATCTCTTTCTTGGTTGTATAGTGGTCAATTTTCATTGCTCCTCTAAACCAATTTTATTTCATATACCCTTGTTGTCTAAAAACGAAACCAAGTTGTTAGCCCTGCCCGATTGCTTAATACCAATTATTTCAAAATCAGGTGATTAACTCAATCTTTTATTCCAGTAAAAAGGACACTTAGCTTTTTACAGATAAGCGCCCGATTGTTTAAGATCGATAATATTATTAAAGGCAGTTGAAGTCGGCTCGCGTTTATTGAACTAACACCCGGTAGCTAAATGAAAAAATCTATCGATTATTCATAAAAACCACAGAAACTGCCCTTTCCCTTCAGACAAATTCTGTGGTTTATACAAAAAAGTCGAATTATACATCAATTTGAAAAATAAATGTTTTATGTACAGTTAAAGATTAAGATCCAACGCTCTGTTCTATTGCAGTTTCCCAACTTGGAAAATAATACAATGCATTTTTCATTAGCTCTGGATTTGACTTCTTTACTTGCTTCTTACGAAGTAACTGTCCTTCTTTTTGCATTAGTCCAGAAATTTGGTTCTTAACTTCTTCCACGCTCATACTCGTATCCACAAAATTCCTCCTTTCTATTTTCAACTATATAATTTCCAATTAATGAAAAATAATACAAAATTCCATCAATATTACTGCTGCTTTAGTTCAATAAAAAAGGCTGATATCCTTATTAGAGGATAGCGCCTTTTAGTTGATTAATTGATCAGACGGTTATTAAGTCAAACTTAATTCATAATGATAAAATTGTGAATCCCTTATGTATCCATTTTTTTCATATAGTCTTTGAGCAGAATAATTATCTGGTGCTGTACTCAGACTAATACTTTTAGCACCTGTTTCATTGGCGTAATCCTTTGCTTTATGTAAGAGTGTTTCTGCTATTCCTTGTTTTCTGGCTTCTGCATCTACATACAAGTCATTTAATATCCATGCTCTTTTCATAGATATTGATGAAAATGTAGGATATAGTTGAGTAAATCCTACATACTTTTGTTTGTCTTTAACAACAAATATCACAGAATCCTTACTTTCTAAACGTTTTTTTATGTAAGTCTTAGCACCTTCTAAATCTGATGTTTGTTGATAAAACACACGATACAAATTAAATAAATTTGATACTCCTTCTAAATCTTCAATCGCAGCTTGATATATTTCCATTTTAATTCCCTCCCTATTAGATCAAATTATACACTTTATTGAAGTGATAAAATATTGTGAACTTTAACTATTCTGCACCTTTAGTTCAATAAGCTTTACTCCATTAAATGGCCCGATTAATAAGGAAAGACGCCTTCCTTATTACCGAAAAGCGCCCGATTGTTGAACAATGCTTCAATTAATATCCCCTAAATAAACTGGAGACTTTTCATTATTAAAATACTTTATTATATATTTTCTTAGTTCTTTGGGATATACCCTATATTGAAGTAAATCATCCATAATATTAAACATGTCGTCGTCTATCCATCGAAAGAATCCATGCACGAAAAGGTATCCGAGCTTTTAAAAGAAATTGAGCTCCATCGTTTGGCAGATAATCAACTTGCAATAGGTATTTTTTCAATAAAAGATGTACATGGGGTCGATCCGGAATTTGAATTCAGACAAATCTTGCTTAATAAGGCCCTTTTGGAATTTACTAAAAAGAAGCAAGTAACGTTTATGATCAAAAAAAATACCTTAAATATGGAAGTAGTAACCTCAAAAAAAGATTTAAAATTGATTACCAACGATTTCAAAACCTGTACCCTTTCACCATTTTTAACTAACACTCTTCCATTTAAGATTGGGATCGGCTGGGGAGTGGGACACTCCATACACGAGGCCTATTCAAACGCGATGCAGGCTAATCAGGAGGCAAATCGAAATAAGGAAGATTCCACTACGTATTTAATGACAGAAAATGATCATTTAATCGGTCCGCTGGGCGATGAACAATGTATCGAAATTTCCAATGAAGCAAACCCGCAAATTGAAAATATAAGTCAGCAAATTCGCATTTCGACTCTGCAAATCCAAAAACTTTTAGCTGTGATGGAAAAATTAAACACCAATGAACTGATGTCTGATGACATTGCCCAACACCTCGGAATCACCATCAGAGCTGCTAACCGGATCTTAAATAATTTGGAGGAAAAGGGTGTGGCAGAGGTAATCGTAAGGAAACAGAAAAAGTTGAAAGGAAGACCAAAAAAGCTATATAAAATTGACTTTCAAAAACACTTGACGTCGACTAGATCTTAACTCATTTTTAATAAGAAAAACCGGGCATAGCCCGGTCCTTTTTTGTTTAGCGAATATCCGATCGTTTGTACTCTATGCTATGTACTCCTTTATAATATTCAGGATACATTTCGCCTCCACACTTCTCACATGAAATCATTGGCGGAGTTGTTGGATCTCCATCATCCATTAGATCAAAATCTCTCACTATATTTAGGGGTACCGCCCCATGCCCATCAAGGTAAGACAAAATCATATCCCTAAAACCAAAAAAACGCTAATCTTTCTGTAGTATCATACGAAAGGATGGCGTTTTTTATGAATTTTTCCATTACGGATGAACTACAGCTGTTTTCTCAAGAATTATAACAACACATGTCACCTAATCTTTAGATCACTCTCCAGAGAAATTAAATTGTTCAACGAAAAAGTAAGTAAAGAGCACTAGATCTGGTAGCCTTATGCGTTTGGCTAAGTCAAAAAGTAACTCTTACTTCGTTAGCGTAATTATGTAGCTGTTTAGGAAGTAGAACGAAAAACACGTATAAGCATTGGGGTAAGGGCGTTCTTAGCAAAGTTTTTTGCTGTTGCGAAAGCTCCCTTAATCTAAAAAAGTTTTTTACCCCTTGATCGATTGACTTGACTTGTAAATTAATGTAAATTGTACGTTAATACTATGTAAGATATTTCCTCTTCAATAAGCGTGTAAAGGTGAAAAAGGATGCAGGCGAATCACTCCCCTACATCCACCCTATTAAACTACTGATTTATCCTGCTTTTTTTCTACAGCTACCAATTCAGGCTTTTGCTCCTTGTTTTCCTCTTCTTCACTGGAAACAAGACCTTTCGTTGCACTTTTGAACTCTGTCAAAGTACGACCAAACGCGCGACCGATCTCAGGAAGCTTAGACGGCCCAAAAATGATTAACGCAATCACAAGAATAAGAATTAATCCTGGGATACCTATATTAGAAAACATGTCTATTCAACTCCCTCTTAAAATTTAAATCTATCATTTTGAATTCATACAAAAATTCATAAGTCACAAATAAAATGGATATTATGTTCCTACGTTATCAACCGATCATATTTGCACCGTAACCTGCTCTTATCATTTTCTATTATTTTTTTAGAATATCCAGCCTTGCCTCATCCCTTGGGACTTCACATAGGAAAAGTAAGGACTTCATTTTACGATCCTTTGATTTAATATCTTCTACACTATAAGCAGTCCAAGTCGCTTTAGTTTGTGTAAGTTCCATGATTGAGTAACCATGAGTAGAGCTGTTAAACAGCTTGAGCCAAGGGTTACTAGAAAGGATCAGCTCTTCAAATGATTTGGCAAGGACAGAAGCAGTGGCTCCTGCAGCCAATTGGGTTTTAAAAGGCTCATACGATAAAATCTGTTTAATGGATTCATTTGGGATAGGGCTGGACTGAGATATGGACTCAGTTTCAGGTGAAAGCACCTGTTCAAATGCCTCCTTGAAGTTTATTGAAGAAACTGAACCGACCATTAATTCGACCCCAACAGCCTCTGCATCCGAGTCGTTCTGGTAGTCAGATTTAATGTATCCTGCTTCAAAAGTGTGCAAGTCCCCGGTGATCGTAATCAAATTTTTGACTCCGGCCTTCTTGAGCTCAGTCGTAATATAATTTCTTTCCCATGGAAAACCGTCCCATGTATCCAGAGCCACATATCTTGACAAAAGTTTTAACGGTGTGAATTGGACTTCGTTGGCCCAAATCTTCCATGTGCAGTTTGAAGATTTGATTTTATCCAGGAACCAATCTCTTTGATCATTTAAACCCGCACCCATCATTGACCGGCCAGGCTCATTCATCGCAGGACATCCCTGGGCAAAAAACTTATCCGACGTGCTGTCGCCGCATGGTGGTCCGCTGCGATATAAGCGTTCATCTGTCATAATTAATTCCATTAAGTTACCAAATTGAATAGAACGATAGATCTTAAATTGATCAAACTCTTTTGTCGTATCCAATACAACACGGGCTGGCGTATATTCAAACCAAGCTTGATTGGCCATTTTTCGGCGCACCGGGTCAGAGTCGGAGGAGTCGTCCGGAGCCATTGCCGGGTAATAGGTATCATTGGAGAACTCATGGTCATCCCAGATCGAAATCATCGCGTGATTTTCGTGCGATTTTTGTAGATCTGCATCTGCTTTCATCGTTTTATAAATCGTACGATAATCAGCTAGAGTAAAAGCTTTCGATTTTCCGCTTGGAAATTTCATTTGACGGTCAGTCATGGAGCCTTCGACTGATGCGTATTCGTATGCATAGTCACCAAGATGAACCACGAAATCCAACTCTTCATCCGCTATGTAACTGTAAGCATGGTAGTAACCATTGGTGTAACTTTGACAGCTGACATACCCGAACTTTAATGATGACAGGCTGGAACCGTAAGGAACGGTTGTTTTAAATTTACCGGTACGGCTGACATGCCCGGACTTAGTAATAAAACGATAGTAGTAAGTGGTTGCGGACTGTAAATGACCATCGACATCCACTTTTACTACATTGTCAAAATCATTCCAAATGGGCGTGTAACACCGGAATTGAAGCTCTGTAAACTGTCGGTCCAGGGCTATCTCCACCATAATGAACTGGCCATTTTCAATAGCGGTACGTACAGATTCATTGGGTGCGGTCGATGATTGATCAAGCCATTGAACCAGTTGGGCATCAAACTGATTCCCATCCATTCCGCTTTGAACAGAAGGATCTACTCTTGTCCACAAAACGGCACCGGACGAGGTTGGGTCACCTGAAGCCACTGATTGCGGGAACCCTTGCCCGGCTGAATATTTTGCTTGGAAAACGGGGAGACCATATGATTTGATCGTATTAGAATCTGCAGCCAGAACGCGGGAAATCATTCCTCCGTCCAAAGACTGGGCAACAACAAAAGCAGTGCCTGCAAGCATCGATTTTAAAAATACCCTCCGGCTCTGATCTATTTTATTTTCATTTCTCATTAACTCCAACTCCTTTAAGAGATTCTTTTTGTAATAATAACTCTGTAATTGTTAAGTAACTTCTTGTTACCAAACATACCTACTTGTCTTTTTTGAACGCGTATCCTTTACCGTTATTTCAACCCGTTTCGGACCAAAACGACTAGGATTATAACCTTCACCTTGCTTATTAAGAAACTGCTTGTAAGAGTATCCTGATCTTCCTCGTGGAAGCATTGATAGTTCCATTTGATATGTCCCGTCGATCGTGGGCCTCTATTTTCAGGAACCTTTCATTATCGTCAGATTCATTCTGAACCAAGTTTGGATCTATTATTTTTATACCAAAACCGCTTTTATTGTAATTTGAGTGTTATCTACAAAAACTGTAAATAGAATTCCAGTTAAGAGAAAATAATGGGTGTAGTGATCTTAAATTTCGCAATTCTAACTCCTCCTTATTTGTTATACAGGAGCCATTATAATCACTGTTTTTTAATTTAATGTTAACTGTATGTAAATTGCATTCAAATTAAATACTACTATAAATCATATATACTTGAATGAAAGTCATATAAAGGAGTGAATGTTATGCATTTAGAACAATTAAAATATATTGTTAAAGTGGCTGAAACACGTTCTATTTCCATCGCCTCACAAAATCTTCATGTTTCACAGTCTACAATTAGTAAAGCTATTACCAATTTAGAAGAAGAACTACAAATAAAATTGTTTAAACGTTCAAGGTTAGGGGCCATACCGACAGTAGAAGGGAAAAACATCATTAAAAAAGCATATGAAATTGTAGTCAAACTTAATGAAATACAAGAAGAAGTGGAAGCGCAAACACCCTTAATAAATGGAGAATTAAATCTATCGGCCAGCCCCAGCTTATTCACGCCAATTTTACTCAAAACGTTATCAAACTTAAAAAAAGACTATCCCAACTTACGGATTGTAATCACGGAAAAAAAATCACCAAATATTATTGAGGATATTTTACAAGGAAAGATTGACATTGGATTAGCCATGATTGATGAAATCAATTGGAAAGCTCATGAAGAGTTAGTTTTCGAAACACTATTAGAAGGGAAAATAATGGTGTGTGTTAGCAAACATTCTCTATTGGCATTCAGTGACTATTTAACTCCTGAGGAGGTAATCATTACGAATCCTACCCTCAATGGGTACGCTCTAAGAAAAAATATTTTTCTTTAGCAGCCAAGGAGTTTGTAAAATGTCTCAAATTACGTATCTCCAATTTAGATTGAGGTATAACCACAGCCGTCAATCGACTGTAAATTAATACTACTTATTATCTCAATCCCTTTACAAGTAAAATGGGGATCCGACCAATCAATAATAAAAGAGAGCAAGTAATATTCCCCCTTTTTACGACTCCCAATCTTATTCTAATTCTTCTTAATCCAATAGTTCTGCATATCCAGGTTTCTTAGAAAGTTTTTCCAATAAAACTTTTTAAAAAAATTGTCAAGAACTAATAACTATAGCGAATAAATACTCCGTAAATATTTCTTCCTCAATAAGCGTGCAAAGGTGAAAAAAGGATGTAGGCGGATCACTCCCCTACATCCTCCCTATTAACTGCCGATTTATCCTGCTTTTTTTCTACAGTTCCAATTCAGGCTTTTGCTCCTTGTTTTCCTCTTTTTCATCACTGGAAACAAGACCTTTCGTTGCACTCTTGAACTCTGACAAAGTACGGCCATTCTAGAGAAAAAACTCAGCCTTAAGGCTGTCTAGCTGACAAAAAAAGAATACAATTAGAAACAAATCTACAAATCTATTTTTACGGCTCAGGTTTATAGTTTCTATAAAAAACTGGATATCCTATTTAAGACTGTCCAGCACATATGTTGGGATTCAAGTCGTATGAAACAGCCAATTCTATATTGAGTGGTGTTGAAGCCATGCATATGATGAAAGAAGTACAACTCCACCCACAGGTGAAGTCTGCCTAAAATGAAGTTGGATTCATACATAAGTTGTTTGGAATTGCATCATAATCTGTCATTTAACAGGCCATGTAGGTTCTATGTCTCTAACGAATGTTTTTTGCACCAGAACCCGTAGTTCTGTTACCATTTACTGTTGATTTTCCAAGTAAATAGACCGCCTTTGTTTGATAAGGCGGTCTTTACAGTATTCGTGATTAACAAGTAATAACGAGGGAGTCGTTACCGTGAGTGATACTACCGTTCGCCGATGATCAAACCAATAATACTACTATCGATGTCTTCAGGTAAGGCGGATGTTTCTTCACTATTGGAAGAAGAATTTATCGAAGCCTTCTGAATATTATTGTTAAGAATCGATATAGTACCGTTAAGTAAGATGTCTCGTGAAGAGCTACCCACCATCAATTTATAGTCTCCATCAGCAACCCTCCATCCGTTGCTGTTGACGTCCCAGTAGGAGAAGGCACGATCATCAAGCGGTAACGTAAACTCAGCTGATTCTCCCGGTGGTAGGGACAACTTTTGGAAGCCTTTAAGCTGCTTCGGTGGCTGCGGCACAGACGGATTCGGCGAAGGAAGTCCTAAATACAATTGCGGAACTGCCACACCGGTACGATTTCCCGTATTGGTCACCTTTACGATGACGTTCAACTTTGCTCCACTATCTTTGTTGGCTCGTTTGATCCGAAGATTACTGTAGCTGAATGTAGTATACGACATTCCTGAACCGAACTCAAAAGCCGGTTCTATGTTCTTACTATCAAACCAACGGTACCCCACGAATACGCCCTCTTTGTAGTAGACTTCTTCACCCACACCAGGGTATTTCTCAAGATCACCAGCAGTCGGCAAATCTGCTTCCTTCTGCGGGAAGGTTACTGGCAAACGTCCACCCGGATCTACATCTCCAAACAGAACTCGTGCGATAGCTGTTCCGCCTTCTTGACCAGGATACCATGCTTCAAAAAGTCCCTTAATTTTATCTCTCCATGGAGTAAGTACAGGACCTCCTGTCTCTAATACAACAATCGTATTTGGGTTAGCTTCTGCTACTTTAGAAATCATTTCATCTTGGCTAGTTAAAGATAATTTGTCGCCTGGACAATCCAGTGACAAACAAGCACGGTCATTGCCTTGGGTCATATTATCTGTTGCGAAGACAATGGCTACATCTGCATCCTTTGCCACGTTTGAAGCACGGGAGATATCGCTGCCGTTATCGTAATGGACCTGTATGTTTGAACCCGCCCGTTCAGTAATCGCTTGGAGTGGCGTTGTATAACTGAAAGGTGTGACATTGGATGAACCGCCACCACTCCTATACTTATCAGCAACAGCACCAACAATCGCGATCGACTTGACCTTTTTATCATCAAGAGGAAGTATATTTTCGTTTTTCAACAATGTGATTGCAGACTCTTCGATCTGCTGAGCAGTAAGTGCATGTGCCTTTTTATCTATCTGGCTATCGTCATCTTTGTATGGTGGTCGATCAAACATTCCATAAGCAAACATGGTACGCAAGATTCTAAAAATGTGTTCGTCTATCTGGGCCATAGTGACTTGGCCACTTTCGACTGCAGCAGTAACAGCTTCCTCACCGTATACGACTCCTGGCCATGGTTCAAAGTCTAAACCATTTTTAAGTGAGGCAATAGGATTTTTCGCTGCAAGATAGTCTGAAAGAACAAATCCCTTAAAGCCCCATTCCTTTTTAAGGATATCATTAAGTAGTCTGTTATTTTCACAGCTGTATTGCCCACCCACTCTATTATAGGCGCACATTACTGTACCAACGTTGGCTTCCTTGACTGCAGCCTCGAAATGAGGCAAGTATATTTCACGCTGAGTTCGCTCATCAGCATTTACGTTAACAGTCATTCGTGATCCAACAACTCCCCCGCGATGAGCCTCCGGTCGACCAATACCCTCTTGGTTATTCATTGCGTAGTGCTTTACGTTCGCAATGACACCTTCGGACTGAGCCCCGTTTATCCAATTCACACCCATACGGGTTACAAGATAGGGATCTTCTCCAAAAGCTTCAAATGTGCGACCTCCAAGTGGTGT
Organism: Bacillus sp. V2I10; assembly: GCF_030817055.1. NCBI lineage: Bacteria > Bacillati > Bacillota > Bacilli > Caryophanales > Bacillaceae > Bacillus > Bacillus sp. V2I10. The sequence continues at coordinate 53,572 of NZ_JAUSYV010000002.1, forward strand.
ACGCATAATGTTTACTGTTGGTGCAAAAACGACATCGTTCCCTTTATTCTTCACCTCGTTTGCAACAACAGTACCATGTGAGAATGATAATTGGCGATCGAATGTTGCAGCTAATCCCATTGGAGCTGGAAGGGCTGTTGCTTTCCCTTGGCGTGGTCCGACTGGACCGTCGGCGTAATACATGGTAGGCAATCCTACCCTAGATATACCATTGCTTGTGCCGGTATGTTTACCCTCAGCTCCTCCAACACCAAAGATTTCATCACCTGCAAGTAATGAAATCTTCTCCTCCTTTGTTAGTTCTTTGAGCAATAATTCTGCACGTTCGTCGGGTGAGAGCGAAGTGTTACACCAGGGGCGTTGTGCCGGATCACCACATCGCCCAACTGCTTCTGTATTCGCTTCAACTTTTGAAGGAAGAACCCCCTGGGAAGCGAATGGTAAAGATACTGTAATGATCGTTGTTGTGACAAGAATTACCTTACAAAGCTTTAATAATCTCATTATTATTCTCCTCATATAGTTTTTTCAGAACCTTCAAAAAAATTACTTATTCAAAGAAGCATATAATTAGCATTCTGTGACATTTTCAGACTGTTAACCTAACGTAACGAGTGTGCTTTCATTAGTACTAGTATTTATTAACGCTCTTCCTTGTTGCAGAAGCTGCAACTTTTACAGCTTTATAGGCGTTAACATAACCAGCCCCTACTTCATGGTATTCATAACCGGTCATTGCATCTGCAGTAGATTGTAATAACCGAAGCACATGGTCAGGCTGAAGTGTATCATTTGCTTGAAGCATAAGTGCTACGACTCCAGAAATGTGAGGTGTTGCCATGCTCGTACCGCTTGCAGTGGTGTAGAACGGCAGATGCTCAGGGGCAATGTAAGTCGCATCCGTCGTAGTGCCAAGTGTATTCATGACAACTCCAGTACTCGATTTTGCCGCTACAATATCGACCCCAGGTGCGGTAATGTCAGGATGCAACAGAGTATGCCCCTTTACGCCGCGTGAAGAGAAGTCCGCTAACTTTTTATCCTTCGTACCCGCTGCCACGGATATTACCCATGGCGCTGCAGAATAAGGATTAAGCGTGTTGTCGTCAGGGCCTTCGTTCCCTGCTGCAAATGTGACAACCATACCGGCGTCATGCGCTTTTTTACTTGCTACGTTGATCGGATCTTTCGCAGAGTATTCTCCGCTCGTTCCCCAGCTATTGCTAATCACATCAATTCCATATTTCGTCTGGTTCTCAAGAACATAATCAAAGGCCTCGAGCGCCCAGACAACAAAAATCGCTTCCCCTGTTCCTAATCCAACGAGTTTTGCATCAGGAGCTATGCCTTTGTATAGGCCATCGCTTACGGTACCGTTACCAGCTATTGTTCCTGCTACGTGGGTACCATGTCCGGAAGACGTGTCAGTATTTGCAACATTTTCAAGGTACAATGTTTCAGACGGTTCAAAAATGCTTGAACCTGTCAAAAACTTAACGTTTTGCACAACTTTATCGCCAAATGGAAGATCAGGATGCGTAGCATCAATGCCAGAGTCAATCACCGCTACTGTTACGCCTTTTCCTGTCACCCCAAAATCATTCCATACTTTTTCTGCACCAATAAGTGCCCTGCTGTCCCGCAGTTTGTATTCCAGCTTTTTATTATAATAAATAGACTCTGCACCAAGATTAGCTGTCAGTAATGAAAGCAGTTGTAATTTGGAACCTTTTACTGCGATCATCGGAAGGTTATTAAACGTTTTTGTTTGTACTCCAAAGCTTTTTACAAGATTCAATTCAGTAAAGTCTGGCATTTGTGGATACGTAATAATGGCTTCAACCAGCGTTGAGTCAGTAATGGAACTAAGCACTCTTTTTAATTCCGAGTCAACTTCTAATGTTGCAGCGTTTGCCTTATTCGATTCTGCAAAACCAGACAGCAAGGAAGTGACAAGTATTAAAACTATGAAACTTGAAAAAAATCTATTCATTTTACCTCTCCTCTGAATTTTCTGACTACCTATTATAGTTATAGTAAATATCTTATTTCACCTATTAATCAGAAGAACAATTTGATAAACGATACTTCAGACAAGAAAAAGGCAATACTCATGGGTAAGCCGAGAGCATGACATCTAAAAGAAAAAAGATAAACAAGGATATAAAGAAAATTGGACATGTCGCTATTTTATTGGCAACAACCAGTTTCTTCATAGTACAAACAATGCAAAAAAGTGAGTTAGTACACTTTGATTTTAAATTGGAAATAAGCCCTTCTTCTTGCTAAAAAATCATAGATTAATAGTGTATAACACAACAGTAAAGAAAACGGCATAACTGTTACGTCAATTTACATGTTTATCTTCGCTCATAAACTAAAAAATATAAGAAACTGACCGTTGAGGTAACTTCTTGTTACCAAATATACCTTCTTGTCTTTTTTGAACGCGTATCCATTACGGTTATTTCAACCCGTTTCGGACCAAAATGAGTAGGTTTATAACCTTCACCTTGTTCATTGCGAAATTGCTCGTAAGGGTAACCTGATCTTCCTCGTGGAAGCATTGGTATTTTTATTTGGTATGTCTCGTCAATCGTGACGGTTACCTGCTCCCAGACAAATGCATCCCCATTATTAATCACCAGATGTTTGGGTGTTGGCGCTACATCAGCGATCAACTCTGCATCATCAGCCTGGCATCCCGTAATCAAGCAACAGCAAACAAGAAATAACCACCACATTTTACCCATCGGACTACCTCACTTCTCTTTCGTCTCAGCGATGAGTGCTGCATCAAAAATCATTTCTTTGGCATGGGGATGACTTTTGTGCACTTCAATCGTCAACGTATTTGTTCCAGACACTAATTTGTTTAAATGTTTGGTGATGATATACTCCCTCTGAAATGTAGGCTCATTCGTTACCGCAAGTGATTCTGGCACTGTTAATCCTGGTTTAATTCCGTCTCTTTCTACTTCTTCGCCATTTAGATAAGCGACAAAACCATCCGCAAAGGTGACATGAAGCCGGAGACCCTGCAATTTCTTTGGTTCTGATACTATAAAGGATTGGCGAAAATAAGCAGAAGACGTCCTTTCGGCAGGGATGGGAGTTTGCACCCATTTCTGTACGGTTGAAGCTTCTTTGCTCCCGATTGGAGCGCGTCCCTTATTCCAATCGTCCGCCATGAAATTCCGATGACGCCAATCTGACATAGGCAGGTGTACCCGCTCGGTAATGGGATGTTCACCTGTTAAATCAATATTAGCAGGAACAGAAATCGGAATCGATTCATCCCCCATCCGATATTGCCAGACGCTCCCATATGTGACGAGCGGCTGATCCTTTTTCTTTTGATTTTGTTCCGATAAAGGATGAAAAACTACCTTTTGCATAATAGCTCCTGACGGCGATTCTGCTTGAATGGATAAATGATCTTCACTTCCCATTATTTCAAATGAACGGATATTGGTGCCTTGCCATTTTCCCCAACCATCTTTTCGATCATCCCAATCTGTCGAAACCGCCTTTACTCTGGTTGATTGGACATAAAGTTGATCCTTCATAAAAACGGCATCCACCTGCATTTTTTCCAAACGTTCCCACATTGACGCATTAAGTTTGCCATCAACAAAAAGAAGCTGAAACTTCTTTTTATCCTGCTTCTCGCTCTCTCGCTCCAGCCACTCCCACTGCTTTTGATCAGTCAATCTCGACCCATTTAATACAAATAAGCGTAAATCACCAAATTCTGTATTATAGGCCGTTTTATTAAATCCAGGCACTGAATCAGGCAAGAGCGGATATCGTTTGACAAAAGCTTGTTCACTGATTTTTTGATCATAAATGGGATATACCATTGTTTGTGAGATGGAAGAGGGCATCTGATCCAACATTCCGATCCGGCCGATCCAAATCGCTTGCTTGCGCTCGCTTATCCATTCATCACTAACGGAATCAATCGATTGATTCACTAAGGTTACACGATAATTCGCTGGCGGTGCTTGGTACTCTCCTGCACCTATATTGGTAAAATTAGACCCCCACAGGGAAAGGCACATCAGTCCCATCAACAACAGAGTACTGCTCAATAATCGATATTGGCTTTGGTTTATAAAAATCCGTTTCATCATATTTCCCTCATTTTATGGTATATTCGGCAACCAACCCCATAGCATGTGATAAAAAGGCGGCCATAACAATAGAAGAAATCCCATAAAGAGATAAATGGAACTGCGTAATAAAACAGCAACAGAAAAAGTCCGTTTCTTTAACAGGAGCGTTAATATTCCTTGTGCAACAACCCAAACGATGAGAGTGATCACTTCTTTACCAGCATAAGGACCAATCGCCCAACCATATGGCACCCATTTTCCCATTTGAGCAAAAACACGGTTCGCCTCAAGCGGTTGAATGACACTCCACCATTGCAGACCGATTAAACTATAAAGAGCACACCAACTGGAAAAAACGATGGCGCATGTGCTACCTCTCAATCCTTGCTTTACCTGACTCACCCGGCTTCCCACCTTATACTGATTTTAACAATGCTAATCCAAATCCTGTCACAAAACTAAGCAGCAAACATAACCAGGAGGCATAGATAAAAAAGGCAATCAAAGCCGCCAATTGTTTCTCTTCCATCTGCTGATAAGAACGAAGCAGAATGCTGCCAATCACACCAAAAGGCAATGAACCGAGAGCGACAAATTCTTTGAACTCCATGACAATAAAGTGCATAGCTGGCTCATGAAACTGCAGCCATTGCTGCACGCTATCTGGTGCACGGTAACCAATATACAGCCAATTTCCAAAAATAATCGCAAGCAAGATAAGGCCGTTTGTCACCCAGAGCCATTTCGCTAATGGCAAGAGAATCTCATTGTTCCCTTTTACCAGCATGGTAGCCAAATGTACGGTTACAAAAGAGGCGATCATCGTCATAACGGAAGCCAGTCCATGCAAAGTGGCAGCCCATCGATAGGGAGAATCGCTGAACAGATGAACGAGAGGGATCATAAGAAAAAGAAGTGCGGTTACACTCCCCTGTGTAACCGCCAAATCACGCACGTGGATCATCAGTTTCACTTGTTCCCCACCTTTTTCTTACTACGGTTCACCGTAAACGAATCAATCACGTTATTTTCTTTATCATACACTTGGAAGTTCGCTTGTCCGCCGACAACATCTACCACCATATAATGTTCTTTTGCCGCTGGGCCCACTTCGACATTACGAGAATCCTTGTTGGTGTTGTTGAGTGGTGCACCTGCTCCACCCAGCGTCACTTGTTGGATACTGTTGTTAAACGTATATCCGTTACCATTAAAGGAACTATCAATCTTACGGCGGTTGTAGTTATGTTCATGTCCAACCATGACCGCTGTCACATTGTATTTATCCAATACATCCCAAACTGCATCGCGTTCTATTGGATTTGCATCCAGCGACTTGCCGTGGTGAGAACCAATCGGATAAGCTGGAACATGAAACATCACGAAATGATGTGTTTTATCGCTGGTAGCCAGTAGATTTTCTAGCCAATTGCGTTGCTCATCGGTAATTACATAATCTGGATAATGTTGAATATTGACGGCGGTTTTTTTACGATCTGAGTTCATGACGATAAAACGAGCATTCCCATAATCAAAATAATAAGCACTGCGTTGATAACCTGGCAGTTGTTCATTTGGCAGATAATTAAAGACTTTGCTGAAGACCGTTTCGTCATGCTCATGATTCCCTAACGCCGGATAAATCATATTATCTGGATAATAATCATTAACAATGTCTTTCCATTCGATTAACTGAAGCTCGACATCAACACCTCCAAATACTTGATCCCCAGTAAACATGACAAAGTTGGGTTGTACAGATAGCCCCTTAACTTTGTCCATCAAAGAACGGAGTGTGATTTCATTCGTGCCATGTAATTCGCCCCGACTATCCCCCAACACAACAAAACGGAATGAGTTAGTTGCAGCATCCACTTTCTTTTCATAAAATGCCGGAAATTTTGTTGTCGTTAACGAGTTTACAAGTGTTAATGCTAGGCCAGCTCCGGCTATTTTCGTTGTCTGCTTTAAAAAACCGCGTCGACTTAACGGTTTGTTGTCCATCTAGATTCCCTCCTTTATTCTCCCAAAAAACTTTCGCCTCTATTTTCAAGAACCTTTACTATCGTTAGATTCATTCTCAACCAAGTTTCATCTATTATTTTTATATCAAATCCTCTTTTGTTTTAGTTTGAGTGTTATCTACAAAACCTATAAATAGAATGCCAGTTAAGAGAAAATAATGGGTGTAGTGATCTTAAATTTCATCAATTCTAACTCCTCCTTATTTGTTATACAGGAGCCATTATAATCACTGTTTTTTAATTTAATGTTAACTGTATGTAAATTGCATTCAAATTAAATACTACTATAAATCATATATACTTGAATGAAAGTCATATAAAGGAGTGAATGTTATGCATTTAGAACAATTAAAATATATTGTTAAAGTGGCTGAAACACGTTCTATTTCCATCGCCTCACAAAATCTTCATGTTTCACAGTCTACAATTAGTAAAGCTATTACCAATTTAGAAGAAGAACTACAAATAAAATTGTTTAAACGTTCAAGGTTAGGGGCCATACCGACAGTAGAAGGGAAAAACATCATTAAAAAAGCATATGAAATTGTAGTCAAACTTAATGAAATACAAGAAGAAGTGGAAGCGCAAACAACCTTAATAAATGGCGAATTAAATCTATCGGCCAGCCCCAGCTTATTCACGCCAATTTTACTCAAAACGTTATCAAACTTAAAAAAAGACTATCCCAACTTACGGATTGTAATCACGGAAAAAAAATCACCAAATATTATTGAGGATATTTTACAAGGAAAGATTGACATTGGATTAGCCATGATTGATGAAATCAATTGGAAAGCTCATGAAGAGTTAGTTTTCGAAACACTATTAGAAGGGAAAATAATGGTGTGTGTTAGCAAACATTCTCCATTGGCATTCAGTGACTATTTAACTCCTGAGGAGGTAATCAACCAAACAGTAGTGATGTATGATGGAGGCAGATGGAAAGATTACATTTCTATATTTTTAAATAGATATGGCCCCGTAAATTTTTTATTTTCTTCAAACAATACTGAAGTTATTAAAAAAGCCGTTGCAGAAGGATTGGCGATTAGCTTTTTGATGGATATAGCACTAAAAGATGATCATTATGTAAAAAGTGGAGAAATTATCCCAATACCTTTAATTAATTACGACTCCTACCCTCGATCCTTCGGATGGGTACGCTCAAGGAAAAAACATTTTTCTTTAGCAGCCAAAGAGTTTATAAAATGTCTCAAATTACATATCTCCAAATTAAATTGAGGTATAACCACAGCCGTCAATCGACTGTAAATTCATACTACTTATTATCTCAATCTCTTTAAGACAAGTGGAATGGGAATCAGAGCAATTAATAATTAAAAGGGAGCGAGTAATATTCGCCCCCCTTTTTTACGACTCCCAATCTGATACTAATACTTCTTGATCCAATAGTTTTGCATATTCTGATTTTTTATTTATATAAGTGAAAAAACATACTTGTACTATCAGATAAGTGTTTGTACCTCGTAATAAAACCAAACCCCTAAAAGTAAATCGTATTGAGTCGTGAGAGTTTCTAAAGAAATCCATAAAAAAAGAGATTGACTGTAAAAAGTCAATCTCTACGGTTGGAGACGTATGTCAGGAGTGGCAAACCACATACGCCTTATAGGGGTCCTGCCGCATGCCCATCAAGCTAAGAAACTCTAACACCTCAAAACAATAAAAATAAGGCCGGGCTTTTGTGAATTATTACATAAGGAATAGCTTTTTTCTGTTTGGTGGTATCAGAAAATTTGCACGTACTGCTAAAGAATTTACGTTAAATCTTCCTACTCGATAAAAAGAGTCCTCTGTAAGTCATTAACTTCATCAGCAACCCGTATACCTGATTCAAACCTTGGATCCAACCGTGAACGGTTGAAGCGTGTTCACCAGCAAAGTGAACCCGTCCTTCAGGAGATGCGATATAGGGAGAAAGTTCTGTTACCTGTTCCGGTTTAAACATAGCAAAAGCTCCACCAGAATACGGATATCGGATCCAACTGTGGCTCGTTCCTGTTACAAACTCACGATATACCTGTTCACCGTGGATGGTGGCCAAATTTTTCAATGCATATTCCAGTCGATTTTCATTGGTCAAGCTATCCCAAGGTAACGCATCATCTTCCCATGTGTAACTAGCCAAAATGACACCCGGCCCCGATGTACCCACCCCATGGCTCGGATATTGACTATATGTGATAGGCAGGTCAGAAGCTGTGTTTCCCCCAAACATACCTTCTCTTTCCCAGAACCTGCTTTTAAACTGGATGCCGGTTTTAGTGGAGCCAACATAATGAAGGTCACGAATCGCCTGCCATTTGTTTTCGGAAAAAGAATTCCGTGGTTCAACCTCGATAAATTGCAAAATCGAAAAGGGAATAGTCACGATGGCAAGATCACCGGTGATTTGAAATGGTCTCAAGATTTTGGTATGGATGGAGTCAATCGTTACTTGGTTGTTATGCTGCACTATTTTTGTCACTTTTTGTCCAAACATAATGTTATCCTTCAATTGTGGGAGAAATGCTTTAGGAAGTTGGTCGTTTCACCCCGGGATCTCATAGAATCGAACATCAGGGGTATATAAAATCATCACCTCACGCAATAGTTCCAGGAAAGAAAGCTCCGGAAATCCTCCTAGAGAAAGAAGTACTTTAATCATTTCGATGGCAGCCGGAGATAAAGTGACACCAAGCGCGTTATATCTTAAATAAGCATCCATCGAGTATTTATCAAATTCTTTTATGACTATAGGCCAATTTCTCTGCGGGTTTTGGTTGATAAAATCTGTAACCGGTTTTGTTGCTAATGTAAGCAACTCTGCAGCCGTTTTACCTCTTTCATGTGGAGCAACCGGATAGCCAGGGTTCTGTTTATAAAAGGGGATTCCAATTCAAAAATCCTATCTTTGCAATATCATTTTACATTTCCCTTTAAAATATGGAGAACTGAAAGAGCACACTCCAACTTAGACGGAGTGTGCTTTGAATAATTAACCCTTTTGTGAAATGACTTCAATCTACATTTCTATAGATTTATACTAATAATTGTAAAAATAATAAAATTCCCTATATCGGACCTGTTCAACAAGAGCAAACATTAATTGGTGCTTTAATTTTCCCTTATTTTAAGAAAGCATTATAGTATCTCGACATCGCAACCGAGAAATCTCCACGTGTATTTTTTACTAAAGGACTGAATGTTGCGTTAACCATTGGCTTAAGGTCATATGGCCCTTGCGTTACAGCAAACTTTGCATTGAGGATATTCAGATCTAATGCTAGTTGCACATATCCTTTTAAGTGTGCCGGGATTTCTGCTGCATCTTCAATCGCAATTCTTTCATCGTTATACTGGACTGTAAGCTGGCCATTAAAAGTCTCTGCTTCTTTTTGCAGACCAAGCGCCTGTACTAAAGAGTAAGCAAGTTCAACACGAGTAACACCGTCTTTAGGGGCAAATTTCCCGTCTGCTTTTGGCAGAATTACACCCTTTTGAATTTGCTGCTGATCACGTAAAGCTGCTCCAGTTGCAGCGGCCGCTTCAACAAAAGCTAGGTCTGAACTAACTACATCCGAAAAGCTCTTAGTTACTGGCAATGACTGTCGGATTTCCGCACCCATAACCAGATACTTTGCAAGTTCCATCCTTGTTAACAATGCATCCGGTTTGAATGCACCAGTGGAATAACCATCAAACAATCGTTCACTTACACCCATTTTGATAGCATCTGCAGCTGGGTGGCCGGTGATATCGTTCAAACCGTTAAAACCACTGACCTTTTGTGAATGCGAGTGTTCCCTTCACCATCTCTGGCAATGCCGCTCCAATTGGGTTTAGTTCATTACCGCGAAGTCCCCTGATTTCGGCTTTCCAGGTACCGGATGCCGGTGAACTGACCGATACTGTACGATCAGTATATAATGCAAACAGCAGGCTAACACCGGAGCTGTATTCTGTTCCATCCGGAGCAATTAAGACGAGATTAATCGGGTTACCGGTCTCTTCCATCAAACCTTTTCCATCCACTTTGGCGACAAGGCTTGAAATGCTTTCTCCAACTGTAAATTCATACTGGTTTTTTGATACGAATGTTAAAGGGTTATAGTCAAGTGAAAATTCTTTGCGCTCTGTTGAAGACTCGACATGGCTGTTGAAGGTTTGTGTTGAGTTTACAGTTTTACCATAAGCAGTATTATTAAATGCTTTGTCAACAGCAGCGTATGCGTTGACGTATCCTGCACCGGCTTCCCATGATTCATATCCAGGCATGTTTGTGGCTGTCTGTTCCAGAATTTGCTTTACTTCAGCTGGCGACAAAAGCGGATTCGCTTCAAGGATCAAAGCAACAATACCTGCTACATGGGGTGTTGCCATTGAAGTCCCACTCATGGTCGTGTAATAAGGCAAATAGGCTGGCTCAATCGTTGCTGCATCCTGCTCTGCTGCAAGGCTTGAAACCGGTGCAATAACGCGAGTTGAGATGATATCCACACCAGGTGCAGTCACCGTCGGTTCATCCTTCCAAGTCCATTCCTTGCCATCAGCTGTAAAAGAATCACCGACACCCTTTGTTCCTCTTGAAGAGAAATCAGCCAGCTTCCCATCTTTAACTCCTGCTGCTACCGAGATTACCCATGGCGCTTTTGCATAGGGATTGTGCGTGTTCTCTGCAGGCCCTTCGTTTCCTGCGGCGAAAAGAACGGTTATACCGCGGTCATACGCTTTCTTGCTGGCTATATTGATTGGATCATTTGGATCAAAATCACCTGAAGAACCCCATGAATTTGTAATCACACGAATATTGTATTGCTGCTGATGGGTGATTGCATAATCAAATCCTCCAATTCCATCAAGAACAAACAATGCAGCCCCAGATCCGTAGCCAATTAAATCAGCGCCTGGTGCAACACCTTCATATTTCCCTCCAGACATTGCCCCAGTACCGCCGACCGTACCGGCAACATGTGTACCATGACCGGAATTTGTATCAGTATTCGGAATATTTTCTTGGTAAGTAATAGGCAGCAAACCAGGTGCAAGAGCGTTTAAATTGGTAGAACCCAACACATTCTGGACTAGGTTTTTACCAAGCTCGTGATCTTTATGTGTGCCATCAACACCGCTGTCGTTTACAACGACGCCGATTCCTTTACCTGAAACAGGAAGGCCGCCATTCGCTTTACGGAAAGTATCATCAGTTCTCACCTTGTTAACGCCAGTTACTTCCGCTGCCTCAGCATTGAAATAAGACAGCTTTTTATTGAGGTAAATCGAGCGGACTTCCGTGTTAGCTGCAAGCTTCTCAATTTGATTCTTCGTCGCAACCACTCCGGCAATCGGCAGCGACTTCATGCTGACTCCAGTGTCGATTCCGAGCGATTTCAAAAGGGACAGCTGCGTACTATCTGGAGCTCCATCACCTTTAAATGTGACGATTAGTTCTAGTGAACTAGCGGTGTTTAGCGCTTTTTCAACAAGTGGGTCGATAACCGCCGATTGGCTTGGAGCGGCACCAGCCTTTTCCTGCTGTGTTAATAAGGTAGGGACAATGAGCAATAGGGCAAAAAACGTGTAAATTAATCTTTTCATCTTAATCTCCTCTCACACTATAAAATTATGAAAATTCTTAACTTAATTATCATTAAAACAACTAAAGAACTATTCTTCAAAGGTTGTAAAATTTGATTGGGTAATGTCTATTCTTTTGGCGTACAAAAGTTATAGATAGAGTAATGCTAAAAGAGAGTAATCATATTGGGATTAAAATATCATTTACTTTTTGAAAGCAGTGTCTACTGCTTTATAAGCATTGACGTATCCTGCCCCTACTTCCCATGCTTCGTAGTCGGGCATTGAAGTGGCCGTTGTTTCTAGAGCCGATTTCACCTCTGAAGGAGAGAGCAGCGGATTCACTTCATACATTAATGCGATAATTCCTGCAACATGCGGCGCTGCCATCGATGTTCCACTCATTGTCGTGTAAAATGGAACATATGCCGGTTCAATATATTGGGCATCATCTGTTGCCCCAAGCAACGGAATCGGGCTGATTGCTCTGGTAGAAATAATATCGACTCCTGGAGAGGTTACTGTTGGACGGTCTGCCCATCTCCACGTTTGGCCATTGACTGTTACCGTTCCGCCTCTGCCTTCTTCTCCCCTTGATGAAAAATCGGCAAGTTTGCCGGATTTATCACCAGCTGCAACAGTAACTACCCAAGGAGCTTTCTTATAATTGCCGGAAATGGTTTTTGCATTCGGTCCCGAGTTTCCTGCTGAAAATACTGTTACAATCCCACGGTCATACAATCTTTTTGTTGCTACATTGATCGGGTTATAAGGATCAAAGTCTGTTGATGAATCGCTTGTGTCTCCCCACGAATTCGTGATGACACGAATATTGTATTGCTGCTGATGCGTTAAGGCATAATCAAATCCGCCAATCGTATCAAGAATGGCAAGTGCAGCACCAGATCCGTAGCCGATCAAGTTCGCCCCCGGGGCAACTCCCTCATATTTGCCTCCTGAACTTGCTCCTGTTCCGCCGACGATTCCCGCAACGTGGGTACCGTGTCCTGAATTATTATCTGTATTTGGTACACCTTCAAGGTAAGTTACCGGCAGGAGGGCGTCCACTGCATGTAAATTCGTTGATCCTATCACGTTTTGGACGAGATGGCTTCCATATTCCAAGTCCTTATGTGTGCCATCGACACCGCTGTCATTGATTACGACGCCAATACCTTTCCCTGTTACCGGAAATCCGCCGTTCAGCTTGCGCATTTTGTCATCGGTGCGGACTTTGTCTACACCAGTAAGATCAGTTGAAACAGCATTCTCATATTGAAGTGTTTTATTAAGGTAGATTGATAGCACCTGATCGCTTTGCGAAAGCTTCTCAATTTCCGATTTCGTAGCTAAAATTCCTGCTATCGGCAGACTTTCCAGCGCTAACCCTTTGGATATTCCTGCATTTTTTAAAAGCTGCAGCTGTTCAGGCAAGACACCTTTGTTGCTTTTGAATGTAACAATCGCTTCAACAGGCCCGATTGCTGTTAAAAGTGTCTTTGTTAAATTAGTATCAATTACTGCCTTTACCGGCTGATCAGCTTTTGTTGTCGTCCCTGGGACAACCGACGCAAAGACTGTAGCAGCCATTAGAACCAATGATAAAAACGTAGCTTTAAACCTCATCCAGTTCAGCCCCTTAGCTATTTTTCCTTATTCTCTCATGCAGTCCCAACCAAAACTATTCTGCATAAGAGGTAATTTCAGAAGCAAGGGTACTAACCTTGTTAATACTAAAGTAGTAATCTTGAAATTTTTATATAAAAAGAGCTCCTAAGAAGGAGCTCCTATAAAACTAAATTGTATCGTATGAGGATCAATACCTTTGAAGAGTAAAGCTTCACCACGGCGGGAGAAGTGGTGAAGGGTCATTTAGAGAAAAAAGCCTGAACTTATGGAAAACCCTCAATTAAATTTCCACTTTCTCAAAATCATATAGATGGATGAACAGGTGATATATCAATCATAAAAGTATTGAGCATGTACTTCACTCAGTTTCTATTTCAATATTTTATTATTTTGACCTATCTATATTGAACCGTTGGGTGTTGTGGGATTGGGACAAGCTGGTGCTGAACAGCATGGATAACGACTTGGGATCGGCTTTTAACATTTAGCTTTTTAAAAATTTTGCTTACATGTATTTTTACTGTTTTGTCGCTGATATATAGGCGTTCGGCAATTTCTTTATTGCTCAGACCTTCAACAAGACAGAACAGAACTTCTTTTTCTCTTTCGGTTAGCGTTGTATCCTCCTGCTCGGTTTGTTTTTGCTGATGGAAAGCAATCAGCTTTCTTGTCATAGACGGATGGATAACCGATTCCCCGCCTGCCACGGTCCGGATTGCCTCTATCACATGGTCAGAAGGAGCGTCCTTTAATAGATAGCCATCTGCTCCCTCACGGATGGCAGACATGAAATATTCCTCGTGGCTGTGCATGGTCAGCACAAGGATTTTTAGTTGAGGATATTTCTTTTTCAAAATTCCCGTCACTTCAACACCGTTTTTTACTGGCATGTTGATATCCATTAAAATTATATCCGGCTGGCACTTCTCCACTTTTTCCAATGCATCTTCCCCGGATATGGCTTCCCCGACTACATCAATATCTTCCTCTACCGATAAAATATTGCGTAATCCGTCGCGCAAGACTGCATGGTCATCCACTAACATAAGCCTGATCATTGATGCTTCCTCCTTCAAAACCCATTTTTGGTACTTTAATTGATACTTCTGTTCCTGCTCCTTCTTTACTGTCAATCTGCAATGACGCATTAATTTTTTCGGCAGCATCGTTCATCTGCAAAATACCAAAATGCGGTTGACTTGTGGCCTTTAGCATCGCCTGATATAGCGAAAATCCATTTCCGTCATCCTTTATTTTTAATAATATATGCTCAGATTGATAACTTATAAGGATATCAATGTTAGAGGCATTCGAATGCTTGATTGAATTGTGCAAGCTCTCCTGAAATGTATCAAACAAAACTTTTTCGACCATCGGACTTAGCTGAAGCTCTTGCCCCCTGATTTCAAATTGAATATCATGCTGATACTCTTTTTGGACTGCCTCTATTTTACTTAAAATTGCTTTTACGAGACTAGCTCTTTCTGTTGGATAAGGCCTAAGAGCGTAAATGGATTCGCGGACTTCCTTCAAACTCTCCCGGAGACCCATGACGCTTTCCTCGACTAGTTTCATTGTTTCTTCAGGATTTTTATTGAATTTCTTCCCCGCTGTTTCAAGCTTCATAACTGCTCCTGCAAGCGTTTGTGCTACTCCATCATGAATATCGCGGGCAATTCGGTTACGCTCCTCCAAGACAATCCGTTTCTCCTTTTCGGTAAAAAGCATCCTGGTCTTGATGATGACCGCAAGCTGATTGGCCAGCGTCGCAATGGACTGGACATCATCATCCTCGAAGCTCTTTGTCCGACTTCTGGCACTGATGAACATCCCGACAGTTTCGTTTTCAACCACGAGTGGAGTGTATACGAATGCTTTTAAATCCTTATCAAAACAGCAAGCAGCGACTCCCCTTTCATTTTTCTGGTCATTATAGGTAATGGGGTGCTTAATACCTTCAAATTTAAGATAGTCCTCAGGCTTTAAATAACAATCATCTAGTATTCTCCCTTCTTTATAACACAGCTCCCACTGTCCATCCTTTTTGATCCATAATACGCTTGCCTCTACTCGGATGAATTCAGAAAAGCTGCCTTTTAATGCAGAAAGCCACTCCTTGGCAGGAAGCATTTGGTTCAATTCTGTGGTAATCGAAAAAAGCAATTTCAGACGGTGTTTTTCTTTTCTCAGCCTCGCAATCGTTGAACTTAAAAGGGACAATCCAACCAAGGGAGAAAAAAAGAAAAAGTACGAAAAGACATCGATTTCTCCGCGATTCTGGCTTCCGACAAGATAAAGGGTCATCCCATAAATAACAGAGACGGCAGCACTGTTTAGTTCAGTAACTGTCTTTTGCTTCCACATTTTAAAAGAATAAGGCTGTGGCCTTACAATCAGGACTAGGTCTACGATCAAATTATTAATAATAATAAATAAACCCAACAGCAGTGTATATTCGATAATTCCCTGGATGCTTGGAATGTTGACTGCTATATTTTTAAGAAAAGGGCGAAAAAATGACAGCAAAAGAACAGCCACATAAAAACTGAGCACTAGCTGTGCTGGATTGAATAAAACCGTCCTGAGAGGTCGGCGATGAAGGATGTTGACCACAAAAACCGCACCGGCGTAAGCCATTGCAGTATAGGAAAACCCATAAAGCAATTCAATCACATACACGAGCGGAAACGTAATTGCCGTGTAACCTCTCCAGACAGGCATCGGATAATACTCACTAATAAGTAAAAAAAGGATTAAAAGAGCTAAAACACTTGGTTCATTTATTGGTTTCAATTCTAAAAATGAGTAAAAAATCACACTCCAACCAATCAGAGAAACTGATGATAGAAAAAACTTTGAATATGTTTCCCTTAGTTGCGAAAGCTCCTGATTCAAACAGTAGCACCTCTCTTTGTGCGGAATTTTCAGTTAATTAATTTTATCTTGATAATACTTAAAACACAAATAAAACCCGTACACTGGCCGAATGGATGTACCACTAGCCAATGAAGGGTCAAAAACCCTAAAAGAGTTTTGTTGAAACAATTATTCCAAATCCCTTAAAATAATACTATTCATCATATGGGTTATTTTTATAGTACGAATGGTTTAATACTTCCTATTTTTCACAGACGAAATTTGTTATCCATCTGTTAACCTCCCGTTAACTGGCCAAATCACAGGAATAAGGTGCCACCGCTACAGTTGAATTGATATTGAACTGACTGATATGAAGGAAATGCTGTTGATCAAAGAAAAAGAAAGATGGAAATTAACTTTTCATTAGAGGTGAAACTATGAAGTATGGTCTTTGCGCTGTATGTAGACAAACAAAAGATTATACAGAGCTTAAAGAAGTTGAAGATCAATTCGGTAATTATTGGGTTGTATGCCAAGATAGAAAGAAATGTCTTGAAGATCTAGAAGGCAAAAATAATCAGAGTAAATAACTGTGAGCATTTTATATAACGGATTAATTATAGCCCCATTTATCAAAGATTGTTTGCAGTTACGCTGGGTGATATGCAGGAACACAACAATATTTAAATGAATCTTATTATTTAGGCTAAATAGTAAACAGAGCTGCAATCGCAACTGTTGTTATAATGTTATAAATTACCTTGAGGGAGACAGAATTAATAAAAAAACTGACCTTTGTCTATAGGTCAGTTAAGATTCATTATCTACTTTATGCTCTCCATGCAAACTAGCAGATATAGAAGATATTTATCTTATAATAATTGTTACCAACAAGCAAGGACTTCCCATAGATATTAATTGCTGGATCTGCTCCACTACCTCAGTAAGATTTATGAACTATCCGATATAATTGTTTACATTGTTCGACCTGACATGGCTATTTAATTTCTCCAATAAAATCCATTTGCTTCATACCTAATAATCACTCATATATTTTTTACTGATAAAATATTGTGTTCATACAGTTGAGAGCACTTTTATTTAAACATTATTACTCTTGCCATTAAGGATTAGCGTCTCGCGGTAATAGAAAACAGTAGGATACCTGTATAAAACCCACTCTACTTTTGGAGAAAATGATGTTTAAACCAAAACAGGACAAAGTTTATAATATCTGTATAAATTAAAGGACTGGATTAATTCAGATCACAGCTCTTTAATTTATTCTGCTTCGCGGATTTTCAACTTCATTTAGTACAGCAATAACATAATCGACATAACTAATATGACTTTAACCCTTACTATTTAAAATCACATAAGCTATAACTCCATCCCTGTATTTACCAACATTTATTCTGTGTTTACAAGATTTGTCATAATTTTGTTAGCAGCTTTAGGATAGTGCATAGGAGGCATTGAACCTATTAAACTGGTAAAACAATCTAATTCACTACATATTATAGAGCCAAGCACTACCGGCTAAGAATAGTTAGTAAGGATACTAGTTCAAATGAATAGTTAAAGCCAAAACTAGTAATATTTGTCCTATGAGTATTAAGCAGTTTTCTTTAGATATACATGATTCAAAGCAATATCCAGTATTCCTTCCTCAAATTCCTCATTATACATTCCTTTAACCGATTCATATAACCCAGTATTCTCATTAAGAAGAATCATATCTGTTAAATTTTTTCTATTATTTTGGTTATCACAACGAACCATTAGTTTACATTTATAGCATTCGACGTTCTTAATTACATGGAATATGCCTTTGATAGTCAAATACAGCTCGCCATGAATCATTTCACTCTTAACGATCTCAGCATTTGTAAACATAAAAACACCGCGCTTTCTTATTGTTTTATACAATTTATGCGCGGCATTTCTTTAATATGATTATTATCCCATTTATTCGAAATCAAGGTCTTTCTCGGGTAATGAAAATCGCAATAAGAGAAAGCGCTCCAACAAACAGACATCATATAGATCGCAACTGGAATCCATGAATTGTTATAACCACTCATTAATGCAGTAGCAATTTACTTATTAAACAATGAAATAGGGACTATTAAAAGAACGACAATAGATACTTATATTATATAATTAAAAACAACAACAACATTATTAGATAACTTTTAAATGGTTATTTCCCATACACACACTTAAAACTATTCTTTTACGGGAGGCAGAGAGGGCATGCTGCTGTTTTTAAATGCATCCCAAAACCAAAAGTCATATTGTGGCTTTAAGCTCTTAAAATGTTCAAGTTTAAATTGTCTATGAAGGTGGTATTCAACGTCACTCTCCGCATTCCAAACACTTCTATAATTGTTGGGATTTCAGTATCTTTTAACAATCCATCTGGCAATAAACCATTCCATAACGGATAAAACTTTGTATCAATTGGCCTTTGAACCAGACGTTTATTCTCGCACAAAATGTCATATAGTTTGCGTTCAAATGAACTTTCTATTGGTACTCCGTATTTATTAATTGGTAGAATACCAATACTAATAAACTTTGGTGGTCTCCCTTTCCCTACACTTTTTACGAATCCACCTACTATATATGGTCTAGATGAAACATTCAGAGATTCATTTACTTTTCCCCAATGGTTTTTGTTAACAGAAAACTTCATGATCGTTTTATCCTGAGGTGATTCCAGATCAATTAAAATTTCTGTTTCTGTCTCATGAACATCTTGTAAGGGAAATAATACAAATGGGTAAAACTTACCTTCTTGAGCCTGTTCAATGTAATATATTCCGCCTGTTCATTAATCTGATATTCGATGTCTGCGCTGCAATTGCAGATAATATGACTGCTGGGGATGAAGAAAGAAACGGAGGCCCATGTCTTTCTCCAACACCAAAACCCTCAAATCCATGCTTTTCCGCATAAGTAGCTTGTTTTATTATAGATTGGAACTTTTGCTGTGCGGATAATGTTTCTCCGCTTACAGGGTTTTGAAGATTGTTGATCAGAGAAAATAAGAAAAATTTCATATGCAATGCCCCCATTAAAAATCTATTTAAGTTTTCCAACAGAATAGCTTTTCTGTAATTCTTAAATGTTTGTATATTGCTCCAGCAGTTCAATGGTACTTTCATACAAATAATAAGCAGCTTTCAGAATAGCTTTTTCATCCACAGTAAAAGATGGGTGATGCCAGTCTTCATTGCCACTTGTTCCAAAGAAAGCAAATGATCCCGGAATTTTTTGAAGATAGTAAGCAAAGTCTTCACCAGCAGTTGAAGGTTCGGGATCAACCACTTCAAGAGACAGTTTTTCAGCTGCAGTACGAGTAATTTCCGTTATAACAGAATTATTAATCAGGGGTGGCGGCCCCGCAAACCACTGGATTTCTGCTTTTTGTGAAAAAGCTGTAGTAATGTGTTCAGTGACAGTATAAAAACGTTCCTTTACTTCTGATCTAACATTTACATCGAATGTGCGCACTGTGCCTTCAATTGTGACATCACCAGGGATGACGTTCCAGGTACTTCCTCCCTCAATCCTTGTTACACTGACTACAGCACTCTGAAGGGGTGAGACATTCCTGCTGACGATCGATTGAAGAGAGGTAATAAGTTGTGCTGTCGCAGTAATCGGATCACGGCTATTATTTGGTAAAGCAGCATGAGCCCCTTTTCCTTGAATGACGACCTTAAACCTGTCGACAGCTGCCATCAATGGACCATTTTTTAGTCCAATTGTTCCCACTGGTAAATCCGGCTTGTTATGTAGACCAATGACTGCATCTACCCCAGTCAATTGACCATCTTTGATTAGTTTTTCTGCACCTCCCCCTATCTCTTCAGCAGGCTGAAACAATAATCGAACATTCCCTTTTAAATTCTCCTGATTTTCTTTTAAAAGATACGCAGCTCCAATAGCTGCAGCGGTATGAAAATCATGCCCGCAAGCATGCATGACTCCTTTAACTTTTGAGGCAAAAGGTAAGTCTGTGTTTTCTTCTATCGGCAATGCATCAATATCGGCACGCACAGCAATGGTTGGACCTGGTTTATCTCCTTTAATATCAGCAAATACACCAGTTTTTAGAGTCGTTGGCCGAATCTCAATCTTTTTTTCTTGAAGCCATGATGTAATTGACTTCGTTGTTTCAAATTCCTTTCTCGACAGCTCCGGATACTGATGTAAATGGCGTCTTATGGAGATTAAATATGCTTCTAGTTCCGCCTGGTTCATGAGGTTCACCTTCCCTTTTTAAATTAAACCGATAACATTTAACAAGAACATTTTGATTCGTAAATTCTTTTGATTGGTCACGCGTAAATCCAA
Organism: Bacillus sp. V2I10; assembly: GCF_030817055.1. Taxonomy (NCBI): domain Bacteria; kingdom Bacillati; phylum Bacillota; class Bacilli; order Caryophanales; family Bacillaceae; genus Bacillus; species Bacillus sp. V2I10. Next base: position 74,144 of record NZ_JAUSYV010000002.1, read on the forward strand.
GCCATTCATATAATTGAATTGCCTTATGCATAACGTCACTAGAATGCAAATATAAACTATCTGCTCCTTTTGATTTAGCATAGATAAGGCTTTCGTTCAATAATGCCCGCGCAACACCGCGTCCCCTTGCATCAGGATGGACGGCAAGCAACCTGACAATCGGAGATGAAATTTCCAGCTCCGGTCTGCCATATGCTGTTTCAGATGTTTCAAACAATTGAAGGGTCCCGATTACGGATTGACCCGTCTTAGCTACTAAGATTCGATCTATTTGCATATTATCAACCGAGGCTGAAATATTTTCCAAATAGGCCTGCCAAGATTCTGGACTATTAAATTCTTTTTCATATTGTCTGTAGCTTTCGATCAGCAATTGACGAACGGTTTCTCTATCGTGTTCCTCTAGAATATGAATCGATAATTCTTGATTCATTTATATCCGCCTCCTTAATATTTCGACTCGTCATTTAATGTACCAATTATTTTACAGACCGAATATTTGGAGATCTTTTTTCTTGTCTATTGATATAACAAGTGACAAATTCGGTTAGCTTAAAAGTCAGTCCGCCACTTCCAAACCTAATAAATTTTCGGGGTTCTAAATCATTATTTTCATCTTTCACAAAGCTCAAGAAAGCTAAAATATATATTCTTCTGTATAGAACATTCAAAATGCCATATTCATAAAACCAGTTGTCAATAGTGTTATACACCCCTCTATTTATAGAATATTGCTGGTAGCACTTACTATAAAAAATCAAGTCAGGAAGATTTAAATATTGGCTTTCCATTAAAGAGGTCTTGCTCTTGTGCTGAAGTATATCCAATGAAGTTAAAACGTTTCTCTGCATATAAAATATCCCCCTTGATTTGATTTGTCAGCAGCTCTAAAGAATCAAACTTCTTTTCTTCTCTTACTTTAAAAAGAATGTGGCATCTTAGGTTTTCTCCGTAAATATCCCCCTGAAAATCAAGTAAATGTATTTCACATGTTTTTTGTGAATTAGAGTCAACAGTTGGCTTCACACCAACATTCATAACACCGAAGTATCTTCTTTCATGCAAAATGACCATTGCACCATATACTCCGTTACTCAGTCTGCTTACATTTGAATCAATATTTGCGGTAGGAAACCCCAGTTCCCTTCCAATTTTTCTTCCGGTAACGACTCTTCCTTCAATAAATACATCCGTTTTAATATCAGATAATAAGTTGTCTGTTCCCAATATTGAACCCTCCTGTATATAAGCAAGTAACCTGTTAAGTTTTCAAAAAAGGCCCAACCATATTATAAAATGGTTAGGCCTTTGGTTATCCAATCGACTCGATTTATTATCTTACATATTCAGTTTTGACTCCGTTTTTTGATTTAGTTTAAATAAAAAGACATAACCCAACAAAAAGGGTTATGCCTTCGGTTATCCGATCAGCTTTACTAATTTGATTATTACAAATTGTAAAACATATTATTCCTACCTGTCAACTCAAATTTAAAGCCATAAACCTTAATATTAGAATGTAACACAATTAATGTAGTTTTCCATTTAGTGATTCATTCCCACTACCTTTTTTAATAAGGATTTTTGAAAAGTTTACTTGATGATTTGACCTAGCCAAATTACTCTAAGGTCTCCCATTAATAAAATGCCACTTGTCATTACACTTACAAAAAAACGTCTCCTTGTCTGTTGAATTAAATCCTCATTGTTTAATTTAAATGCATTTTTATTTTTTTATTATCCCTGCTTCTTCAGTAATCCTGCCCTTTCGTATTATAAGGTCAATCAGTTAATTCTAATTGGTTTGCATTAAATGACTATTTTAATCATTGACTTTTGAAGGTACGTTTGAATTCTTCTTCAAGCTCAGTTAGTGTTAATTCGAAAAGATGCAGATCATTTTTCTTGTAAATGCCATTGCTTAACAGTTTACTTATCAAATGACTCTTTCTTTTTTCAATAGCTTGACGAATAATATTACCCATTGCGAACACCCCTTTATTGAAGGGTTTTATAGCAATTAAAAACCCCTTCTGTTTTTAAGAAGAGGTTTCATCGCTTTTTAGCTTACCTCTTCTCATCTTCCAAGCACATTGCTTGTTGGATTTAGCACAGTCTTCTAGTGATAGAATCTGTTGCTGAGGTTTCATCGGGCCATTCCCTCCGCCTCTCTTGATAAGAAGAAAATACATTAATTTTTTACTAAAGATATCTCAATCTATATTATTAGAATTTGTGTAAAATATACCTACAGATATACTAGCCCTTTCAATCATCCCAAAATACAAATTTCTCATAACTATCTAATTGAGTAATTTCACCGTTCAGAAATGCACCGTTAAATTTCCATCCTTGATCGTATTTATTAATTCAAGAACCTTACTAACGGCTTCCTTCTGGGAGTCTTTCACCAATTTATACCTTCTTATTAAACAAAGCCCATACCGCTTTAGGGTATGAGCTTTCGGATGACCGATCAGCAAAACTTTATAATTTTTTTTATTTAGTACATCCCTTAACCTACTATTATTTAAGAAATCTCCTGTATTAACTGAGGTCTTATTCTTTTCAAAAATTGCTTTGTACGATCTTCTTTTGGATTTGTAAAAATTTCAATTGGGGACCCTTCTTCTACGATTAATCCCTGATCCATAAACACCACGTGATTAGATACTTCTCTTGCAAATCCCATTTCATGCGTAACAACGATCATTGTAATACCTTCTAGAGCTATCTTTTTGATTACCTCAAGGACTTCTCCCACAAGTTCCGGATCAAGCGCAGAAGTTGGCTCATCAAAAAGGAGCACCTCTGGATTTAAAGAAAGGGCACGGGCAATTCCTACACGCTGCTGCTGCCCACCAGATAGCTGACTTGGATACGCATTAATTTTCTCAGATAGTCCTACCTTCTCAAGCATTTCTAAAGCTATTATTCTAGCAGCTTCCGGTTTTTTCTTTTGAACAATCACAAGCCCTTCCATTACATTCTCAAGCACTGTTTTATGTTTAAAAAGATTATATTGCTGAAAGACCATAGCGGTTCTTTTTCTCAAAGTAAGAATGTCGAGCTTGCTTGGTCTCTTGCAATCTACTGAATAGTCACCTATCGCAACTTTTCCATCACTTGGCTTCTCAAGAAAGTTTATGCAGCGCAGAAAGGTTGTTTTTCCAGATCCGCTGGGTCCTAGTATGACAACGATCTCGCCTTTCTTTACGGTTAGATTTATCCCTTTTAGGACCTCCTGGCCATGAAATGATTTTTTTATGTTAGTTAGTTGGATCATACTCATACTCCCTTCTCATAAACAAGAACTCTTCTTTCAATCCAAGCTGCCACTTGCTCCACTATAATAGTCAAGCCCCAGTAAATAAGCGCAGCTGCAATATATGCTTCTAAGAATTTCAAATTGCTGGAAGCTACAATATTGGCAGCACCGTTCAGCTCCTTTAAGGAAACAATAAAAGCAATGGAAGAGGCGTGCAAAAACCCAACAAAAATATTCGTTAAATTAGGTATAGCTGCTGCGAATGCCTGAGGAATAATAATTCTTCTGATTGTCTGGACAGAGCTCATTCCAATAGAATAAGCCGCCTCTATTTGACCTTTGTTTACAGCAAGGATTCCGGAGCGAATAATTTCAGACATATACGCACCAGCATTTAAAGAAAAGGCAATGAGAACAAACACGACAATTGGAATAGAGTTTGATTTAAACGCCCACCCATATTGATCTGCCATGGTGTCATACACCATTGGAATCCCTAAATAAATCACCATAATATGAAGCAAAATCGGTGTACCCCGGAAAAAAGATACATAAAAATCTGCTATGCGATGAATAAACTTGATTTTATACATCCGAATAACAGCGATCACCAGACCTATCCCCAAGCCTGCCAATAATGGGATGATCGTAACTGTAAGTGTTAGAGGCAAAGCTTTAATAATTTCGAGAAATGCAGTCAAGATAAAAAGAGTATCAATAACCATCCATTTCCCTCCTTTTTAATTTGCTGCAATCCCATGGTCATATCTCTGGAGATGAATTTCTGATTTTTTAAATACTTTTTCAAGCAGAATGGCAATAATATAGTAGATAATAGATAAGGATATATAGACCTCTAACGCATGCGCTGTTGCAGCAATCAGCGTATCACCCCTGCCAAGCATATCCATTACTCCAATTGTAAACGCAAGGGATGTGTCTTTTAGAAAACCAATGACAGAGTTCCCGAAATTAGGAAATGCAATTAAAAGAGCCTGGGGCAGAATAATTCGATAAAACGTCTGCCTTTTATTCATTCCAATGCTGTATGCAGCTTCTTCCTGACCTTTTTCTACGCTTGCTACACTGCCGCGGATAATTTCCGAAAATGTCGCACCGCTGCTTAACGCATACGTAATTATGACAAAGTTCATAGGGTTCATACGAGTAATATCAACACCGACAACCTGCAGAATTGCAGGCAAACCATAGTAAATTAAGAACAATTGAATGATGATAGGTGTACCCCGCATAAATGAAACAAATAGGATAGCCGCTCGATTTAAACCTGGAATTTTATATATTCTGGGGATCGCAATCATAAAACCTATAACGATTCCTAAAAGGATGGAAAACACTAATATAAACAAGGTAATGTGCAAATACGAAAGCAGTTTTGGAATAAAATCCAGGATAAGGGTGAAATCAAATGCTTTACCCATTATTCAATCCCCCCTTTAATTTGATTCAACTGAATAATCATCTCCAAGCCACTTTTTGCTCAGTTTGGTCAGTGTTCCATTTTCTTTAAGCTTCTTAAGTGCTTCATCAACTTGTTCCTGCAACTCCGTTTCCGCCTTATTAAACAAGAAATACACCTTAGAATTTATAATGATATCACCAACAACCTTTTGCTCTGCGTCAACGGCTTTATTGCTGAAGTCTACCGCAAACGGCGTGGCAAGTGTCGCACCTACACGGCCTTTTTTCAACTGCGTGGTTGCATCGTCTGATCCCTGACCAGCATAAACAATATTGATTTTATTGCCGTGTTCTTTATTGTATTTCTCCAAAAAGACAGCCGCATTGCTTGTGGCACCAACTATGATTTTTCTGCCATTTAAGTCATCAAGCGTTTCGATGTCATCGGTTTTCTCATTGACAGTGATATAAAGCGGTGAATAATTGTATGTTTCATCATTAAATAAGAATTTCTTTTTTCTTTCTTCATTCTGAGCCATATTATGGGCAATCATATCAATCTTCTTCGTTTCGAGACTTAAGAGAAGATTAGAGAATTCCATGGTGTTAAAATCGAATTCATAATCAGGTAAGAGCTTATCCATGGCGCGGATAACTTCCACGTCGTACCCGGTTAATTTCCCATTTTCATCAATAAAACAAATGTTGGGGAACTGGGTCCCAGTTCCAACCACCACTTTTTTCACTTCACCGTTTTTATCCCCACCTTCAGCATTCATCGTTTGTTTTCCACCGCATCCTGCGGTAATAGCAAGTAAAAGAATAAACATTAAGATAGGTCCTATTTTTCTCATTCCAGCCTCCTGATTAACCAGTTTTTAGTTGGACACTGTATAATCAGCACCAAGCCATTTAGTGCTAAGTTCTGTCAGCGAACCGTCTTTTTTGATTTCCTTTAATGCGCCGTCTACTTTATCCCTAAGCTCCTTGTCGCCTTTTTGAAGCAAAAAGAACACTTTAGAATTAGATAGTGCTGGACCGACGACTTTTTGCTGTGCATCTGCTGCATCATTTAGAAAATCAACTGCAAATGGAGTGCTGATGGTTGCATCTGCTCTTCCCGTTTTAAGCTGCGTTTTTGTATCATCTGATCCTTGACCAGAATAAACGATATTAATTTTTCCGCCATTCTCTTTATTGTACTTTTCAATCAGAACAGCAGAATTGCTTGTCGCACCAACAATCACTTTCTTTCCTGCTAGATCCTCAACGGACTTAATGTCCTGATTATCCTGGTGGACAACAACATTCAGAGGAAACACATTATAAGGTTCATTGTTGAATAGGAATTTTTCCTTTCTTTCTTCATTTACCTCCATTTGGTGGGCAATAAGATCAATTTTTTTAGTTTCAAGACTTAAAAGCAGATTTGAAAACTCCATCGTTTTGAACTCAAACTCATAATCAGGGAGACGTTTATCAATTTCACGGACAATCTCTACGTCATACCCTGTTAATTTTCCTTTATCATCCAAGAAGCAAATGTTGGGAAACTGTGTACCTGTCCCCACTATGATTTTCTTCACATTATTCTCAGCCTCTGCTTTGCCTCCAGATGCCGTGTCGGAGATAGAACCGCATCCTGTAAGCAAAATTCCTAACACAATTATGACTGTACTTATATTAAGTTTTTTCATATTTCCCCCCTGATTGGTTTATTAGAAGTAACCTGTTATCCAGTCCTTTTTATCTCTAATTTTTCATGTTTTAAAAATTTTCTGCGTCTTATCTAACATTAATGCCCCTTCCGGCAATCAGGCTTTCAATCAGAGTGAAATCTTTTTCGATTACACCATGGAAAATATGATTTGAACCAATTTCTACTACAGGTACATGACGAATGCCATATTTCAGTTCAAGAATATCTCTCAGATGGTCTTTTCCTTCTACATCTACCGATGTGTACTCATACTCATTTTTTTCAAAGAATTCTTTTATCTCATCGCAATAATGACATCCTTTTCTGCTCCATAAAATGACCTTGCTTTGCTGTGGCATAGTAATCCTCAATCCTTCCTTTGATATGTTTTTAAAGATTTGATGATAATTCATGAACAAGTTCCTTTTTCAAAAACACGCCTTTTCCTTCTTCTCCGTAGTCCCTTTCATAGAATCGGACGTATCCATTCCTCTCGTACATCTCAATTAACCAAGGATGACGATCTGATGTTCCAAGTGCAACAGCCTTTGCATTTAAACGATCTCTTAATATGTCTTCAACATAGTGCAATATCCTTTTACCATATCCCTTTCCTTTAAATGCAGTGTCAACTGCAAACCACCAAACGCAAGGAAGGTCTGTAACTTCTTCAAACCTTCTGATTGTAATCGTTGATACAATCACTTGATCTACTTCTAATACGTAACAAGTGTGCTGAATGATGTTTTGTTTTACGAGCTCTAAGTCTGCTGTAGCTGCAGGAAACTTTATATTCAGCTTTCTAATAGGCTCATAGGCTCTTAGCGTTAAGCGCAAGAGCTCTTCTGCATCTTCGATCCTAGCTAATCGATAGATATGACTCATCATTTCACCCCTGCATTCAATTGCTCTAAATGATTTCTGGGTGACGTATATCTGTTTTCAGGTTTTTTCAGATCTAAATTCCCGCGGAGAGTGTCTTGCTCATAGTCATATCGGAAAAGGCCTCTATTTTGTAAAATTGGCACAATTTCGTTTGCAAAATCATCTAAACCGTCAGGCAAAACAGCACTTCCGATCATAAAACCATCTGCTGCTCCTTCTTCAAACCACTTTTGGATTAAGTTTGCAATTTTTATTGGTGTTCCCGTAAACTGACTCCTAGGTGTAGTCACTCTCAATGCAACCTCACGAAGTGTCAGATTTTCTTCTTTTGCCGTTCTTTTAATCCTGTCTGTCGTACTCTGAAAACTATTTTTTCCTAGTTCACCCAAGTCCGGGAATGGGTCATCCAGAGGAAACGTCGAAAAATCGTAATGATCAAAAAATCTTCCTAAATAATCAATCGCATTTTCTATGGTTACTAAACTTGCAATCTCTCTGTATTTCTTCTCCGCTTCCTCTTCTGTCCTTCCAATGATTGGACTAATTCCAGGGAAGATTAGGATGTCATCAGCAGCTCTCCCATATTCAACTGCTTTACGTTTTACTTTTTGATAGAATTCTTTTGCCTGTTTAATCGATTCATGTCCAGTAAAAACAGCATCTGCCTCTTTAGCAGCTAAGTTAATGCCGGCTTCAGAAGATCCTGCCTGAAAAACGACTGGATGTCCTTGCTTGGACCGGTCTATATTAAGCGGTCCTGCAATAGAGAAATATTCACCCTCGTAATTAATGCGGTGCAATTTATCAGGATTAAAAAATACACCGGATTCTTTATCTCTTATAAAAGCATCGTCTTCCCATGAATCCCATAACCCTCTTATCACTTCTAGATATTCTCCTGCAATTTTATAGCGATCCGCGTGAGTTGGATGTATTTTTTTGCTGTAATTTAAGGCTGAGCCTTCAAGTGGTGATGTAACAGCATTCCAGCCTGCACGGCCGTTGCTTATTTTATCTAGAGATCCGAATTGTCTGGCTACAGTGTATGGTTCGCTGTATGAAGTAGAAAGTGTACCGACCAATCCTATACGCGAAGTAACAGAAGCAAGACTTGAAAGAATGGTGATGGGTTCAAAGCGATTCAGAAAATGAGGCAGCGATTTTTCATTTATAAACAGTCCGTCTGCAATAAATAAAAGATCAAACTTTGCATCTTCTGCTTTCAGAGCCATTTCTTTATAAAACTGGAAATTCACGCTTGCATCAGCTGTTGCATTTGGGTGTCTCCAAGACGACATGTTGCCGCCAGCACCATGCAATAAGGCTCCTAGTTTTATTTGTCTTTTCGTCATTCTGTTCCCACCTTTGTCAAAGTTTTTTTTGAATCACCTGCTTCTTCTGAAAAAGCTTCACCTAAAAGCGAATATGATTTTTGTTTAGTCTCAGCATCCACTAGAGGCGTTGAAACAATGAATTCCTTTACCCCTAAAGTTTTTTGCAGTTCTAAGACCTGTCTTCTTACTGATTCTTTCGAACCGTATATAACGGCTGCTTCTTGTTCTTCTATGGAGTAAGTTTCACCAGCCTGTTTTGCAAATTTTTCCGCCTGCTCAATGCTTTTAACCGTTACATGTCTTCCGCTTTCCAAATTCACCCTTATCAATTTGCTCTCACCCTTGAGATTTTCTGCTTCACTATCTGTATCAGCAACAATGATAGATAACGCTAAATGAAAGTCTTTATTGTTTCCTCCTACATCAAGGTAGGCTAGAAGTGCATTTTTCAGTTCATTTTGATCACTGTTGATAAATTGAGCATAAACAAATGAAATGTTCAATTCTGCCGCTAACTTCGCACTATTCTCACTCGCTCCAAGGAGAAAAAGATGCGCCGGTTCAGGCGGAATAGGATAAGCTGATACACCGTATAACTCGTGTTTCTTATGTAAGCTATTATGCATGAGACTTTTTAAATCACTTATTTTCTGCTGAATGCTTTGACCATCGTTCATACGATTTTGCTGCAGCGCTCTTGTGGAAAGAGGCAGCCCTCCTGGTGCTTTTCCTATTCCTAGATCAACTCTGCCTGGAGCTAACGATGACAAAACGTTGAAGATTTCAGCAACTTTATAAGGACTGTAATGTTGAAGCATAACTCCGCCAGAACCTATTCGAATCTGTTTTGTTTTTGCCAGTAAGTAGGAAATGAGGGCTTCTGGCGCAGAGCCAGCTAATTCCTCTGAATTATGATGCTCAGATACCCAAAAACGGTGATAACCCCACTTCTCGGCGAGTATTGCTAGCTCAACTGTTTGTTTTAATGCATCAGCTGCTGTTTCATTTTCTCCAATAGGACTTTGATCAAGAATGCTTAATTTTATAGACACTTTTTCTTCCTCCTATAAACATTTCCTTTAGGTAAGTCCTCACTGCCTTTTCTATTGTGCCACCAGAGACCAGTCAGAAAAGGAAGGTACAAAAAAGGCCCCCCAGATAAGATTGCATATCTTATCTGGAGCGCCTCCGGTTGACCAGTGGGCATTACATGTTAATTCACTGCGTTGAATTCTGAAAATTTAGATCTATTGAAAGAATAATAATCCTATTTTTCCGATAAATCAAGTGGGTTTTATAAAAATATTTTCGGACTATAAATAGGTCTATTAATCAATGCAGAAAAATTCAGCTGTGTTCTGGTCAGCTGTGTTCAACATTTTTTATCACAAAGTGATTTTCAGGGAATTTCAGACCTAAGTTCTCCCGAAGAGTAACACCTTCATACTCCGATCGAAATAAACCCCTTTCTTGAAGAATAGGCACGACTAATTCAATAAATTCCGTCAGAGAATCAGGTAAAATAGAAGGTATAATCATATATCCATCCGCTGCTCCGCCTTTAAACCACCGTTCTAGCTCATCAGCGACCTTTTCAGGCGTTCCAATAAAGTTAGCTTTTGGAGCAGCATTACTCACCTTGTTATAAAGCTCACCGACTGTGGGATTCTCCTCCCGAATAATACGCTGTATTTTTTCATAATCACTTTTAATGCTGTTAACCTCTCTCCAAGGAATTTCAGAAGCAGGGGTATCATGTTTAAATTGTGTCAAATCTATATTTCCAACATATCCAGATAAAAACCTTAGAGCTTGTTCAGGCATCAGTACATCCTCAAGCTGACGGAGTTTCTCTTCTGCCTCCTGTTCTGTTCTTCCAATTACAGGATTTATTCCTTGCAGGATAAGAAGATCATCTTTTGTACGTCCGAATTGGCTTAGTTTATTCTTCAACTGAAGATAAAAGGCACGAGCTTCTTCAAAATCAGCTTTATGGCTAAATACAACTTCAGCACTTCGGGCTGCAAGTTTTTGACCTGGTTCAGATGATCCGGCTTGAAAAATGACAGGGTGGCCTTGTGGAGATCTCCCAATATTAAGAGGTCCCCTGACATTAAAGTAGGTCCCCTCGTGATTTAACACATGCACTTTTTTTTCATCATAAAATTGACCAGATTCTTTATCGCGAATAAATGCATCATCCTCCCAAGAATCCCAAAGTCCTTTCACTACATCAAAAAATTCCTCTGCCATTTTATATCGTTCATCATGAACAACATGTTTCTTTCGGCTGAAATTTAGAGCTGTTAGACCAGTTGCATCAGCTGTTGTGACTAAATTCCATCCTGCCCTTCCATTGCTTATATGGTCAATCGAGGCGAATTGTCGTGCAAGGATATAGGGTTCGCTATATGTAGTTGAGGCTGTTGCTATTACACCAATCTGACTCGTGGACCCAGCGATTGCAGTAATTAAAATGGCTGGGTCAAATCGATTCAAAATATGAGGGTGTGAGTTTGCATCAATAGCTAAACTATCCGCAATAAAAACAGCATCAAATTTTCCGCGTTCTGCTTCTTGTGAAATTTTCTTATAAAAGGAAACATTAATGCTGGCATCTGCTTGAACATGAGGAAGACGCCATGATCCGAGATGCATGCCCGAACCAACAATATAAACGGCAAATTTCATGTTTTTGTGTTTAGCCATATAAATCATCCCTTCACAAATGGGCAGTATCAGATAATTCCAGTAACGAGTTGTCTACCAGCCTTCAATAAAGCGTCTATATTAATTATTTACGATTTCTTCAACTGGTTTTTTCACTGGGATTTTGGTTCCGCCAAATTCCTTCTTTATGAATTCCTGAACTTCTTTCGAATGATAAATACTACTTAATTTATTTAGGTTTTCATTTTTTTCGTTTTCTTTTTGAGTAACAAGAATATTAATATTAGCCTGTGTATCTTGATTGATTTCTTCATGATAAATAGAATCTTTAATAGAATTCAGTCCAGCATCAAGAGCGACGCTGTTTCCAATTAAGGAGGCATCTACATCAGGGAGTGACCTTGCTGTCGATGATCCGTCTACCGGAACAAATTTAATATTTTTAGGGTTTTCTACAATATCTTGAATTGTTCCAAATGAATCAAAATCATCCTTTAACGTAATGACACCTGCATTTCGCAATACGCGAAGAGCTCGAGCTGTATTTGCTGGATCATTAGGAATGGCAATTTCAGCATTTTCCGGAAGTTCTTCAACTGATTTCAAGTCTTTAGAATAAATACCCATTGGTTCTAAATAAGTTGTTGCTATTGCGACTAAATCTGCATTTTTACTTTTCACATAATCTTGAAAATATGATAGTGATTGAAAAGCATTTACATCAAGAATTCCATCATTAGTAGCTTCGTTAATTTGCAGACCGTCATTAAATTTTTTTACTTCAATCTCAATACCGGCTTCTTTAGCTGCTTTTGATTTTGAGATAAAGTTCCATACTTGAGCATCTGATCCTGATGATCCTACGATAATTTTGTTATTTTCAGATGCATTTGAGCTTAGGTTGCATGCTGATAAGATAACGAATATGATTCCGGCTAGAAGTGTAATTGATAATTTTTTCATTTTTATCTCCCTTTTTCAATCTTTTATTAAATCCTTAATATTTTCGCCATCACCACCCTTCAAAAATTGAGTAAAATAAAAACCCCTTCTAAAAATAAGAAAGAGTTTCGGTTTAAAACGAATATCTCATCTTATCTTTCAAGCACATTCATGCTTGTTGGAATTGGCACAGTACTTTATAAAAGCCTGTTGCCGAGGTTTCATAGGGCCATTCCCTCCACCTCTCTAAATAAGAATATATGTTTTTATGCATTCCTAAATGAACTCATCTCCTCCTTAGTTAATGTTGATAAATACACGAAAGGCTTCCATCTCAAGTTCTCAGGGTACTTGAATGAAAGCCTCTGGTTTTCCAGTGAGCGAATTTCTATTGAAAAATTTGTTAATATCAAATTAATACAATAAATCAGATGTGTCAAGTCGGAATTTAAAATAATAGTTAGTTTTTATACTACTCAATGAATATATCAATTATATAGAATGGTCATAAGATATTCTTAATTACTTCAAAGAAATCATCAAAGCACGTGCATCTGCATCTAATTTCTTTTTAGCATTGCTTGAAATGAAGCCTTGTGATGACTTACTGTGTAAATGCTTTAGGAAATCATTCATATATTTGACACTCTTTTGATTGTCGTCCTTTTCTGTATAACTCTGCTTTGAAAGCTTTAAATCGTTATTCAAAAGATCCTTCAGCTTCCCTTTCAATTCACCGGATTCCGCAAAATCATCCAACACTTTTTGGATTATGTCAAAATCGGAAGAAAGGTCCTTTCCGAGAAACTCCACTTCTGCCAATGAAGTACTTGAATGGCCTCCATTTTCAGTAATTTCCACCTTATAAAAAACGAATTTTCCTGGATGCTTAATTGTAAAGGCGCGCGTATAGAGACGCCATTCGAATTTTTCATTTTTTCTTTCATCAAGGACAGTCCACGACTTGCCATCATTTGAGCCTTTTACCACCCAGCTTTTTGGGTCTGCTGCTTGTGAATTCGCATCATTGGTAAGGCTTGCTCCAGAAGTAAAGGTGTACATTTTGGCCTGTTGCTTCCGTGCCTTAAATTGATATTGAACAGACGGGTTTTGGCTGTTAAACGTCGTTCTCGTTGAAGAGGTATTGTCGAATAACGGATCTACTCTATTGCTTTCTCCATCTGTTGCACTTCCTGGTTCTGGCATCGTCAGGTCTTTCAATGGTTTTGGTGATAAGGTTGATCCATCGGTATTACCTGGAGTGATGGAGTTTGGTATGTCTTTTTCTCCGCTGCCCCACTTCGAAGGCTTGGATCCCATGTCAAAATCTAGTCTTGCACCATTTGAAAGGTCAGTGTGCATAATGTAATTTTTGGTATGGTCTTTGCCATTTAATTTTAAGCCTTGGACATATTTATTGTCCTTGCTGTTATTAGGTGCGTTGATGACGATTTTTTTCCCATTCTCTAAATGGATCGTCGCTTTCTTAAACAAAGGTGCCCCTATGGCGTATTCCGGGCTTCCCATTTTCAACGGATAGAAACCAAGTGCACTGAAGATCTGCCACGCGGACATCTCTCCATTATCTTCATCACCAGCATATCCTTGCCCGATTTCACTTCCAATGTATAGGCGGTCCAATGCTTCACGAACCTTCTCCTGTGTCTTCCAAGGCTCGGCAGTATAATTGTACATATACATGATATGGTGAGATGGTTGGTTGCTGTGTCCATACATCCCCATACGGACATCTCTCGCTTCCCTCATTTCATGAATGACACCGCCATAGTGACCAGCAAACAATCCTGTTTCTGGCGTATTAAAGAACTCATCCAGCTTGCTGCTTAATCCTTTTTTACCATCATACAGGTTAGCAAGTCCTTGCCCATCCTGTGGTGCATGGAAGGCCATATTCCAGGCATTTGTTTCTGTGTAATCCCCGCCCCATTCACGCTCATCAAATTCTTCTGCCGTTGATCTCCACTCACCGGATGCATTCCTTCCCATGAAGAAGTCTACTTCCGGATTGAACATGTTGACATAGTTCTGGGCTCGGCTGAGATAATAGTTAGCATCAGCTTGATAATTAGATAAATATAGGTCTTTTTTGTCTGCTTGCTTATCAAGTGCCTTTGCAAGATTTGCAATGGCATAATCGTTGATGTATCCATCCATGGCCCAAGACATTCCTTCACCAGTTGAGGTATTGGTATAGCCATCAAACACGGATGTAGCCATTCCTTTTCGACCCGTTCCTGGATTCGGGCTTACAACTGCAGCATTCCGGACAGCCGATTGGTAGAAGCTTTTTACATCAAAATTTTTGACCCCTTTAAGATAAGCATCCGCAAATGCCACATCGGAGCTAGTTCCTACCATAAGGTTGGCATAGCCAGGGGAGGACCATCTTGAAATCCAACCGCCGTCCCTGTATTGCTGGACGAATCCGTCAATCATTTCCCCTGCCTTGGTAGGAGTTAATAGAGAGTAGGCCGGCCAGGTGGTCCGGTACGTATCCCAGAAACCATTGTTTACATACGTTTTACCGTCTACAACTTTAGCACCGGTTTCTGTTGGTGTGTTTTGTCCGGATGCAGGGGAAAACGGGCTTGCATACTTATATTCAGGTTTTTTCGTTGTACCCACGTTTTCGTACCCTGAGTTTGGATATAAGAATAGACGGTACATATTTGAGTATAAAGTGACTAATTGATCTTCACTTGCTCCTTCGATTTCAATGATTTTTAATTTATCTTCCCATTTCTTTTGCGCTTTTTCTTTTATCGTTTCGAACGTGTCTGAAGACTTGATTTCCTGTTCCAGGTTTTTCTTAGCTTGTTCCACAGAAATCAGTGAGGTTGCAATCTTCATCGTGACCACCTTATCACTTTTTCCTTTTGTATCAAAGCGAATGAACCCAGTAACATTATCTCTGCCTTCTCCAGAAAGCTTACCGCTGTCAATAATCGGCTTATCAAATGTAGCATAAACGAACATCCGGGTGGCTCCTGCAGAAAGGCTGCCGCTTTTCACATCAGAGTAGCCTGTGATTTCCCCTGTTTCTGCTTTGATTGTAAGGCCGCCATTATTATTGACATTGTCAAAAATAAGGCTTGAGGTATCACCTGTAAATGTGAAACGCTGCATTGCCGCATGATCGGTCGGCGAAATTTCCGTCCGAATGCCGTTTTCGAATTTTACGCTGTAATAATGAGGCTTTGCGATTTCATTTGAATGTTTAAACGCTAATGCACGTTCTTTCTTATTCGCGCTAGGCTTTGCGTCTGTAGAATTAGACGGCATCACTTGGAACGTCTGGCGGTCACCCATCCATGGACTTGGCTCATGGCTTAAAGAGAATGACTGAATTTCCGGAAGGTTATCCGCATTATTATTTTGATTATAGCTGTAGAGCCAGCTTGTGGAATCTGCGTTTGTTGCAGGAGTCCAGAAGTTGAATCCATGAGGCACCGCTACAGCAGGAAAATTGTTTCCTCTTGAGAAAGTACTATTTGATTGAGTTCCTCTCAAAATATCCACATAATCTGTAAGACTAGTGTACTTTTTCTTTACTGGATTTCCAGTAATTTTGATATCATCGACAGTGCCCTTAAAGGCTGTAGGCCCTTTAGGATTATCATAAGCTACGAGAATCCGGTCAATCGTTTTACCTGCAGCTACCTCACCTATATTGGATTCTTTATAATTCCACTGATTGACATACAGTGTTTTCGATTTCCCCTGATCTTGTGGATTAAGCTTGATACCATGCTGATCCAACGCATCAAGATCGTGAAGATAGGACCCATCAGTAAACGCAAGGTCTATCGATGCATAAGTGCTTGAATAATCCGTCTGTTCGCTGTCTGTAAACTCCGGATGAATGTAATATGAAAGTTCTGTATCGCGGGTGATATTAAGATTTACATCGTACACTTTGTTGTAGGAATATGCTCTTTGATCCGTTAAATGAGTACCGGAATAGGTGAACGCTTTCGTACCTGTCCATCCAGCTTTTGTTTTAGCAGTATATGAACTTGTCGGGCCATCACTTATTTCTGATTTCATGTCTGCAGGCGGGGGTGGTGGTACGTCAATTCCGTTGGAGAGGGCGATTTCCGCAAGCTGTGTAATACCATCCCCAGCGTTTTTAGTAATATCAATCCGGTAATAGGAGTATTTATTATCATTCTTGAATTCATAAAGGTTCCTCTGAAAACGCTTAATAAAGTCTTCATCCGTCCTCTTATCCAGGCTTACCCAGTTCTCACCATCGTTAGAGCCTGAAAGTGTCCACTCTTTTGGGTCTCTGCCATCAGCATCATTAGCAGAAGTTAAAGCATATTTTACAACAGTCTCTGGTTCAGAAAGCTTTAGTTCGATTGATGCTGTCGGTTCAAAAGCTAGCCATTTCGTATTCACATCTCTGTCCGTTAATTTTTCATCCGTTTCATTCGGCGGGTTATTTGCGCTGGCGGTTGCTTTCACTACTTTATGTGTAATATCCCCCTGAATGCCATCGTATTGAATGTTACCATCAATACCTAAGGAAATTTTTTTTCCTTTTGCATCGGTTTCTACGTGGTTTTGCCAGGTCGGCTGTGGATTCTCTTCCTCAAATGACGTGAAGAAGTCGTTTGCAGTTTTTGTTTGTGATTCGGCAGAAACATTCTGAGCAGTCGGATTATATAAGATTCCTGCCAGTAAAGCCGAACAGGTCAGAACATATAAACCTTTCTTAACGTTTTTTCTGTTCAATTAATTCACACCTCCATTAGATTATTATTCAAAACAGCAATGAAAAAGTTATTGCACCCCCCTATAACTTTATGATTATTTAGAGATAACAGGCCTCCATTTGGCCAGTCATCTTAAATACTTGTCACCCTTTTACTGATCCCGCAAGTAATCCCTTTACAAAAAACTTCCCTAAGAAAATATAGACTAATAGGGTGGGAAGGGCAGCGAGCAGTGCCCCAGCCATTTGTACATTCCATTGAACGATTTGGCTTCCTGATAAATTCTGAAGGGCGACCATAATCGGCTGTTGGCTGGAAGTCGTGATAGTCACGGCAAACAAGAACTCATTCCAGATGTTCGTGAACTGCCAGATGGCGACCACAACAAATCCAGTAATTGAAAGTGGAATCATGATATAACGGAAAATCCGGATAAACCCCGCTCCGTCAATCTTGGCTGATTCTATCATTTCGTCCGGAATGCTAGCATAGAAGTTTCGGAACATAAGAGTGGTGATCGGGATCCCATAAACCACGTGTACAAAAACGAGTCCCGCGATGGTATTGTACAATCCAATTTCCCGCAGGAATTGAATCATCGGAATTAGGATGCTTTGGTAGGGAATAAACATCCCAAATAGAATTAAGGTAAATACAGTGTCTGCGCCTTTGAACTTCCATTTGGATAAAATATAGCCATTCAAGGATCCCAAAAGTGCCGATAAAAGCGTGGCCGGAATGACGAGATAAAAAGAGTTCAATAGGTTAGGTGCAAGCTTAGTAAACGCCACAGAATAACTGCTGAAATCAAGTGTTGCAGGCAGCTTCCACATCTCTGTCAAGGTGACTTGGTCCAAAGGCTTCAAACTGGTCACGATCATGACATAGACTGGCATCAGGAATAAAAGGCTGATTCCGACTAACATAAAATATAACAACGGTTTGGTAACGGTTCTAATTGTCATTTGGATTCCCCCTTTCTACTGGAGATCAGATAAGGAACAATAAAGATAGCTACCGAAATAAGCATAACGATGGCGATCGCTGCACCATTTGCATAATAGTTTCCTCGGAAGGTCGTCTCAAACATGTAAACACCGGGAACATCGGTGACAAAGTTTGCCCCTGAACCAGTCATCGCATATATCAGGTCAAATATTTTCAGCGAAATATGGGCCATGATGATGACAACACTTACCGTAATAGGCCGAAGCAAAGGCAGGATGATATTACGGTAAATTTGAAATTCCGTAGCACCGTCCATTCTCGCAGCCTCTCTAATCTCATCAGGAATTCCCCTAAGGCCTGCTAAATACATTGCAACCGAGAACCCTGTCATCTGCCATACTGCCGCAATGACTACAGCAATAATAGCGACAGGGATCCCAAATTCGATTTTCCCCCACTTAAATCCGGCTAATATATTCGTATCGGTATACCATCTTGAATCAAGCCCGATTTTTGTCAAAAAGAGGTTAACTCCTGTCGAAGGATTCAACAACCATTGCCACACGACTCCTGTTACGACGAAAGATAATGCCATGGGGAAGAAAAAGATATTCCGGAAGAGCGATTCTCCCTTGATTTTTTGATCTAATAAAACCGCAAGGAACTGACCAATAATTATGATTGCCGCAATGAATAAGACGGTAAAAACAATAGTATTGCGCAAATCAGCCTGAAAACGAAAATCGTTAAATAAAAATTGATAGTTTTTAAATCCTGCAAATGAGAAATCCGGAACGAGAGAATTCCAATTACTGAGTGATACATAACCCGTCCAGCTGATGAATCCGTATACGAAGACCGTAATGAAAAGAATAGATGGCAAGATAAATGCAATGGCTAGAAGATGGTCTTTCGTTAGCTTTTTCTTTCTTTTGCTGTATAGTCCAATGGACGTTCCGGTCGTTTGGGTTTGTTTGATGATGGGCTGCTGCATCCCTCTGCCTCCTTTAATGAGAAAAAAGAAAAGAGGAAGCAAAAAATCTCATCCTCTTTTAGATGGTTATTTCAATTCAGAAGAAGCTGCTGTTAGGGTTTCCACAAACCCCTTCACATCTTTCTGTGTCACAAAAATATTGACCGCCTGATTGACCTTGGTCAGATAGCCCTCAGGTGCTGCTGAGCCATGGGCCAAGCTTGCAGCTAATTTTGCTTCTTTAAATTCTTCAATCGTATCCTTTCCATACTGATCATATTTAGAAACGTCTGCATCCGTACGGGCAGGAATCGAACCTTTTAATGGGTTAAAGGCGTCCTGGCCCTCCACAGAGCCTAATACAGCAAGGAATTTCTTCACATCATCCGGATTCTTGACGCCTTTTGGAAGCCCGAACGTATCAGTCACAACCATGAATTGCCCTTCTGTATCAGGTGTTGTAATATATCCAAAGTCTTCATTGACTTTGAGCTTCAAGTCATTCACAAAGTAACCTTTTGCCCAGTCGCCCATGACATTCATTGCTGCTTCTCCATTTGCCACTAATTGGGAGGCATCTTGCCAGTTCCGTGAGCTATGGTCTTCGTTGATGTATGAAAGCATTTTCTTGAACGTTTCAACCGCCTCGACTACGTTTTTGTCGTCAAGTGCAAGTTCACCCTTCCAAAGTTTGGTGTATTCCTCGGCTCCAAGCTTGCCTAACAATACAGTTTCAAATAAATGGGTAGCTGTCCAAGACTCTTTATCACCCAGCGCTAACGGAGTGATACCCTTTGCTTTTAACTTATCTGCCACTTCAAAAAACTCGTCAAAAGTAGTCGGGGCTTGGAGGCCATTTTCTTCAAATAACTTTTTGTTGTACCATAGAACATTTCCGCGATGAATATTAACAGGAACGGAGTAAATCTTTCCATCCTTGCTTACCATATCTATTAAATCTTGTGGAAACTTGTCCTTTAATCCTTCTTTGTCGTATAAATCATCGATTGGTTCCATTTTACCCGCCTTTACCCATCCTTCATTCAACTCGGCTCCGCCATGGATCTGGAAGGTTGCAGGAGGATCGTTTCCTTGCATCCGGCTTGCCAGGACCGCTTTCGCATTCGTTCCGGCACCGCCTGCAACGGCTGCATTTTCAATCGGAACATCCGGGTATTTCTCTTCGAAAAGCTTTATTAGTGCTTTTAATCCATCTTCTTCACCGGCTCCGGTCCACCAGCTAAAGATTTCAATTTTCCCTGAATCCTTTTTATCTCCGCCATCCCCTGCGCTCTCTGATGAGCTGCAGGCAGAAAGAATCAAAGAAAACGCCAATAATATAGGTAACCATATCCTCTTTTTCAAGCTTTATTCCCCCTTCGTTTGTATGAAAACGTTTACAGTTACATTATAAAAAAAGATTCTAGCTAATATAGATAGAATTTTCTGCATTTTATTATGATTTTCTGTACTTTTTTAGGGTCTGAACCCCCGAACTTAAATACTTCGCTAACTTCTGCTTCAGTCACCAGAATGCTGCTTATTAAATTGCTTCGGCGAAATCAGGTAGTGTTTTTTAAATACCCTGCTAAAGTAGTTTGGATCCTTGTAGCCAATCATGTGGCTTATCTCTTTCAAACTATATGTATTTTCATTTAATAATTGTCTTGCTTTGGCAAGTCGAGCCTCAGTGAGATAATCTATAAATGTCGTTTGGGATGTCTCCTTAAAAAGCTTTGTAAAATAGGTAGGACTTAGTTTTACATGATCAGCTACCTGTTCCAGGGTGATTGGTTCTTGGTAGTACAAATCGATAAATTTTTTAGCTTTTTCAATCGGATTATTTGAATGATAAAACTCCGATACCTTCATACAGAGATTTTGTATAAATTCCTTCCATTCGACTTCTGTTTGCGGAAAAGAAAGTTGATGGATAGATATCGAAATGCCTTCCCGTACAAGCCTTTCTCTGATTTTTATATACAACTCGTTCTGTTCCATTTTTCCTAGAAGCTGCTTAACTATTGAAAGGGCTGAGGGTATTTCACCCTGAAAAACACAGAAGAATAATTCTTCTAATTCCTCAATTAACTCTTCTTTCTTAGCAAAAGGAAGACAATATAGAGTCTGGTTGTCTTTTTTCAATGCCCGAAGAGTTTGTAACGCTTCCTGATATGAATAGGGAAGTTGCTCCACTTTTGAATAAGGATATCCTATGCCAATCCAGATCCTTGTTGTGATAGCGGATACGATTTTCTTCGCTAAAACGAGCGCTTCCATCTTGGGATGCTCTTTTGTACTAATAAATAGGGTTACATACTTTTGGCCATAGTAAACAGTAATATGCGGATACGGGGAATACCGTTTCAGCAACTGCTGAAATAAATCGTCATTCCCACAATCCCCTAGATCTGCGACAAAGAAAAAACCGCTTTGCATGTCCGGATACAGTTGCCTTTGCTGTGTCAGCAATTCCTCCCTCACATCATATTGGAGAATCTTTAAGAGGAAGTTTTCCTGAGCAAAATACATATACTCTTCTTTTTGGTGTGAGACTGCTCTCTCGTTTATTATTTCTTCACAGACTCTTGATATCGCTTCCATCGTTTCTTCTTTCTTTCCCGGCTTCAAGATATATTCTTTGACGCCCTCTTTCATTGCCTCTTTGGCATATTCAAAAGAATCATAAGCCGAAACCAAGATGAATTTGATTTCCATCTTCCTTTTCCGGATCTGTCGAATGGCCTCAATTCCATCAATCCCTGGCATTTTAATATCCATTAACATAAAATCAGGTTGAAGAAGCTCTGCTAATTCAATTGCCTCCCTCCCGTTTGAAGCCTCTCCTGCCACTTTAATATCACTGAAATTTTTTTCTAGAAACATTCTCATAGCCTTGCGTTCTAGCATTTCATCATCAGCGATCACTACGTTCATATAACTTCCCCTCCTTTGGCAACAGTAATTTTATAGATGTTCCTTTCCCAGGGGCTGATAAGATCTCTATAACATGGTTGTAGTGATAAAACAGCTGAAGCCGTCGAATCACATTTATTAGACCGATACCTGTAGAATGACCTACGTGAGGAAGTTGATGTCCACTGGATGAAAAGGTTAACAAAGAATTAATCTGTTCCCCTGACATCCCTGCGCCATTGTCCCTTATTTCTACAACTGTGTTCTGTTCCTCTTTATATACGTGAAGGGATATTTCCCCTCCTTCTTCTTTACCCTCCACCCCATGAATGAAGGAGTTTTCAACCAGGGGCTGTAAGGACAGTCTCGGGATTTCAATATCTAAACATTTATCCTCTACATGCTTATGAAAGGTAATCCGATCGCCAAATCGGGTTTGCTGAATATAAAAATAGTCGGTTACGGCATCTACCTCTGCCCTTAACAATACGGATTTTTTATTATCGCCTAAACTATACCGTAATAAAGAAGAGACAGAATCTATCAAACGTGATGTATCTTCTGCATTTTCGAGATACGCCATCCTTGAAACCGTATTCAATGTATTAAATAGAAAGTGGGGATTAATCTGATTTTGCAGATGCTTTAGTTCCAATTCTTTAAACAGCCTGTCAAGCTCTGATTTCTCTTCCATTTCAATGATGTACTGACGGATATTGTCACGCATTGTATTAAACGTATTTCCGAGGAGCTTTAACTCATCATTGGATTCAATGTGAACGGCTTGACCATCAAACTTTCCAGCAGAGATTTCATTGGCTGCTCTAGATAGGCTTTGAATTGGACGGTTAATGCCCTTTGAAAACCATATTGCAAAAGAAATGGCCAGTAAGACCGTAGTATTAAACAGAAAAAAGGTAAACCACTTGAATGATTCATTTCGCTGTTCCATTCCTGCAAAGAAAGATTGATAGTCTGTTAACTCTAAATCAATTAGAGACATAGTCGTCTCTTGTAAATAAGTTGAAGTCTTTCGTGCTTCTCTCAGATGTTTCGTATATTGGACAATGTCATCACGAATGACAAATCCGACCGTCATCTCACATTCTAATATAAAATTCTTGATGGTATTGATATATTTCTGGAGTTGGATGGGGTCTAGGCTATTTTTATTCGTCTTCAGCTCTATTATGCTACTTTCTAATAAATGGCGAACCTTATGAAACTCCTGAATGGAAGTTTGATTTTTCTCAACCACATAAGCATTGGTTTTTTCATATAGAAGATTTGAATTTTGCGAAATTTGATTCATTAATAAAAAACGTTCGAAACTTGCATCATACTCTAACAAGAAAGTTCGACTGCTAAAATAAATAGAAACAGACACTACATTAAATAAAACAACAAAGGCAAAAAAGGAAAGGAGCAGCTTACTTCGTATGGTTTTCATATACAGTTCCCTTCTCATATAAGTCTTGAATGTCGTTACGGTGGATTACCCTAGTCAGGGTATGATGTAGTGTCTTACTTTCATCTCCAGTTTTTAACTGAAGCAATGCTTCAACTGATTGATATCCCATTTCATATGGGTATTGGACAACAGATGCATCTATAGAGTCTTCTTCCAATAGATGAAGTGTTTGCGGCAAAATATCAAAACCAATAATATACGTCCTCTGCTTTAATTTAAACTGATTGACCACTTGGGCAATCCCCGAACCATCAAGAGCACTAGTCCCATAAAAAGCATTTATATGAGGATGCTTCTTCAATAAATCGTATGTAGCTTGCAGTGCTCCGCTCTTTGTAATATTGGATACTTCAATATCAACCAGTTTTATACGGTTTTCCTTTTTAATTGCATCCTTGAACCCTTTTATTCGAAGCTGTTGGTTCAAAGCGTCCAACCTTCCGGTTACAATTCCGACATATTGATCTCCCTTTGTGTCGCCGATCATAGCGCTCCCTGCCTGTACTCCTGCCATATAATTATCTGAACCGACAAATGCCTTCCGCTCACTGTCAGCGACATCCGTATCAACAGTCACAATCTCTATCCCCCGTTCGAATGCTTTGTTTGTGAGCTGGTTAAAATTCGAATGAGCAATCCCTTGAATGATGATTCCATCCACCTTACCAGTAATAGTCTTATCCATAAACTTTAACTGTTCAATGTTATCAGCCTGTTTAGGGCCTAGATATTCCAAATAAACATTGTATTTTCCAGCTGCATCTCTTGCTCCTTTTTCTATTAACCTCCAGTATTCATTGTCTACTTCTTCCGATATTAAAGCGAAATGATTGTCATATTGATGAGGTGGTTTCACCCGATCCTGTGCTTCAAATGTTTTTTTTCCGTAAACAAGCATTAAGAAGAGATTGATCATAAATAGTAAAAATAAAAGAAGATAAAACCAACGTTTGAATTTCATTTCATCACCTAGTAAATATATTCATATTTTTTAAAAATTAAAAACTATTAATTATTTTATAATACCTTCGTTAAACATTGCTATATAAAGGCTTAACCAATTTAAATTCATTTAAATTCTGAAATTTAATTACGCATAATTGATATTTGCTTCTTAATCTTATTCAATACAAAAAGACTCTTCACATATTTTATGGAAAAGTCATAATGTTTTAATATCGATTACTTATCTTCTTCCATTCTTTTTAACGTGCTCTGTGCGAATAGTCATGGGACTCTTTTTATCATTCTTTATGTTCTCTAAATACTTAACCAAATACGTTTCCGTTATTCTTACAGGTACATATCCTAATCGCTGTCGGATGATATTTTCAATAACAAACATCTTTTTAGACAGATATATATAATTTCTGCCGGTTTCTTTTTCTATCTTTTTATATCGATCTGTATCTTCTTGTTCACCTGCCCGATGGAAAATTTTCATATGGTGATACATATCTCTTCTCTCTTTTCTGATGAACTTTAATAAATACAAAAGCTCGAAAGATGAAAAAGTCATTAATTCAGGAGTGTTTTTATCAATATAATGATCAGCTACAAATTCCCTCACCCTCACTTCCAGCCTTTCATTGTTCTGCATTGCCCTATTTGAATTCACTCTCATATCGCAGAACCCACAGTAATACTGAAATTCATTCATCTTTTTAATGTCACTTCCGCAATATGGACATGTTTTCTTATTCATCTTGCTCTCCTCCTTAAGGAATTGAACATGGTTAAGAGATTTGGATTATGCTGCTGCGGCAGCAGCCAATAACAGGCTCGATGCCTGTTAGATCTAATACTTGAAAATCGAGTGTTTTTTCTTCCATTCGTATAGATTTATAAATTCATTCATAACTTAACCTTTAATATTATATAAACAAAGGGGCTATGCCCCTTTGTTCTAAATCTTACAGATAGCCTTTTTCTTTCAAGCTTATATGGTTTCCTTTATGGGTTACAATGATATGGTCAAGAAGCGCTATTCCTAAGGTCTTCCCTGCATCTGCAATTCTCCTTGTAACTTCTATATCTTCTATGCTTGGTGTTGGGTCGCCGGAGGGATGCTGATGACTGACGATAATAGAGGCTGCGTTGTTTAAAATAGCTGATTTCATCACCTCTCTTGGATGAACAACACTTGTATTTAAACTTCCAACGTGTGCCCGGTGTAACCCTATAACCTCATTTTTCGTATTAAGCATCATGACGAGAAATACCTCTCTGTCCTCATCTGCAATATAGGATGCCGCAAGCTTCTCTGCATCCATTGGGGAAGTTATTTTGTATGCGGCAAAAACTTCTTTTGCTTCCCTGATTTCCTGTCTGATTCGTACCACTTCAAAGATAGATTCTAAAGTCATTCTTCATTCTCCTTTGTAATTATGATTTTGGATTTTGCTTTTCAATATTTCTTGAGTGTTTTAAGGTTGTTTTCTTCCCTCCTTTTCTTTTTAATCTTCGGTTGTCCCTTTTGAAGGCGAAGCGCTGATGTTCCCCAAAGGGGGATGATTTTTCCCCTTTTGCAAGGAGAACGAAAAACACGCATAGACAATTGGTCAAGGGTGGTTTGAGCACAAAAAGTTTTTTATGCTGCAAGCATCTTATAAAAAAGTTTTTTGCCCCTTGAACGATTGACTCGCCGTCTTCATCTCCTGCCGGAAAGGTTCGGGTTCCTGCCGGCTGAAGATGTAGTCGGCTTGCGCTGTTTTACGATTCGGATTCAAAAGGGAAAAGCACAATAAAAAGCAGCCACGATTGGCTGCTTACCTTTTGATCTCTTTTTATTTTATTTTTGCACCTTAATATTTTCAGGTTTTCGGCTCGTTCGGTATGGCGGCTTGCCGCAAATGTAACAGGAACCTACGGCATGTAGGCGAATGCTATACAGACCGTGGTTATCGGGCCATTTAATGCCGAAGCGATACATACAGAATGACAGAAAGATGTTATTCCCTTTCTGATCAGTCTGTTGTGCTGCCGCCAAAAGAATACAAAAAGATTTAGTGCTAAAAGTTCAAAATACAAAAACAACAGCCTTAAGACTGCTTTGTAGATGTGGTACAAAAAAGATATCAATTTAATCAGCCTGATCATAATCATGTATGCTGACTCTATACGTATTAAAAATCAATATTTAGCGAATACATCTACTTAGCATCTTTCATTAAATCATCAATTACAATCATTTTATA
This sequence comes from Bacillus sp. V2I10, assembly GCF_030817055.1. Taxonomy (NCBI): domain Bacteria; kingdom Bacillati; phylum Bacillota; class Bacilli; order Caryophanales; family Bacillaceae; genus Bacillus; species Bacillus sp. V2I10. The sequence continues at coordinate 100,608 of NZ_JAUSYV010000002.1, forward strand.
ATTTTATAAGCCGTTCTTTTTATGAACATAAACATTGAGGTATTCCAAATCAATTAGTTAAAAACATATATATATTATATACAATAACATATATGTTGTTGTATATAATATCTCTAAAGTTAATATTAAAGATATTATTATTTATATATAACCACGAACATAACACTATAAAGATTTCATTGTATTTCCTTTTAAGTCCTGTAAATCTCTGTTAACACCCCTTCTATTAGAACTATAGATGTTTTTTATTGAAAATAGTTTGAATTTTAAGAATAATTGTTGTATTATCTTATTAAAATGAACATGTTCATTTAATGAACATGTTCTAAATTTTAAAGGAGGTCTTTAAAAATTGACTACAAAAACATTTAACTTTTTACAACGAGTAAAAAACTTACGAAATGAGATGAGTAAAAAAAATATTTTTGTTTCATTGGTTTGGGATCCAGATAACCAGTATTATCTTAGCGGATTCCGTGCTATTTCCTACACGAGACCTATTTTATTATTCGTGTATGAAGACAAGCTGGAATATATCATTCCAGCTTTAGAAGAGCTTCACGCCAAGGAAAAATCTTTAGCTGATATACATCATGTGTACTATGAGCAAAACAATTACATTGGAAAACAAGTCACTTATCATCATCACTTTCAAGAAATCATTCAATCCTGGCCGAAAAACGTAAAAGTTGGGTTAGAAAAATCGATTGTTCCTGCATCTGTTTATGATGACTTATTAAAGATTGGAGCAGAAGTGGTATCAATTGACCAAGATCTTATTAATCTAAGAGCCATCAAAGATGAAAACGAAATGAAGTGGCTTGAAGAGGCAGGATGGCTGTCCGATGTAGCGATTACGGAATCATTAAAAAATGTACAGGCTGGTATCAGTGAATTAGAGTTTGATGCTATTGGTGATTATAAGCTCTTAAATGTCGCAGCTGAAAAATATCCTAATACAGTTGTTGGTTATGAAAACTGGACTTGTTCAGGAATTGAAAGATCAGTCATGCCTCACCTTTATTCCGGAACAAGAAAATTTCAAAATGGTGATGTAGTCATACATAGCAGGCAAGTTTGGGTAAATGGCTATCGAGCCGAAAATGAAAGAACATTTTTTATAGGGACACCAAATAATGAGCAGAGATACCTGTTTGATTTAGCGATCGAAGCACAAAGAGTGGGAATCGAAATGATTAAACCAGGTGTTCTAGCAAAAGATGTAGATATTGCATCCTTTGAAGTTTTTGCAAAAGCAGGCTACGGTGATTACGTGAATCATCGCATTGGACACGGTTTAGGATTGTCGGAGCATGAAGAGCCATATTTAAGATTTGATAATGATTTAATTCTCCAAGAGGGAATGGTGTATACCATTGAACCCGGTGTTTATGTTCCAGGAATTGGTGGGTTTAGACATTCCGATACTGTAATCTTGACTAAGAATGGCTGCAAGACCATTACAAACTACCCAAGACTAGCTGATGATTTAATTTTTTCTTGAATCATTAAGGACTATCAGAATAAAGGGATGATGCAGGTTGAATAAATGAAGAGAACCAAGGGGGAAGATGAATGAAAAAGGCTTCGGTTGATCACGTGATTTTTTGGCCATCTATTATTCTTGTGATTGTGGTTACTTTGTTACTGGTTTTCTTTCAAGCAGATGCGGAACCATTTATTAATAATGCTTTAAGTATAATTACGAATAAAACGGATTGGGTATTTCAATTTTTAACAGTTGGGATATTTGGGATATTACTTTGGCTAGCTTTTGGTAGATATGGAACGATTAAGCTTGGTTCAAAAGAAGATCTGCCTGAGTTTTCTAACTTCAGCTGGGGAGCCATGCTATTTTGTGCAAGCATGGGGACAAGCATCATGTTTTGGTCTGTTGTCGAACCGCTATACTACTATACGGGACCTCCTTTTGGGATTGAGGCCAATTCTAAAGAAGCTGCGGATATAGCGCTAAGCTATGGATTGTTTCACTGGGGAGTTTCAGCTTGGGCTCTTTATACCCTGCCAGCAGTAGCGATTGCCTATTCGTTTTTTGTAAAAAATAATTCTACCCTTCGCATTAGCTCAGCATGTAGAGGGGCACTAGGCAGACATTCGGACACTTGGGTAGGTAAAACTTTAGACGTTGTGATCATTTGGAGTATGGTAGGTGGATTGTCGACCTCTCTAGGTCTTGGGGTGCCAATGATTTCTACATTAATCGGCGATTTATTCGGAATTGAACAATCCACTGAATTGAACATTGCTATCATAGCGATTTGGACTGTGATTTTTAGCGCAAGTGCTTATATGGGGTTATACACTGGTATAAAAAAATTAAGTGACTGGAACGTTTATATGGCTTTAGGTTTAGCAGTCTTTGTTATGATTGTTGGCCCAACTTCATTCATTTTTTCATATTTTTCAAATAGCTTAGGAATTATGATAGATTCATTTGCCAAAATGAGTTTCTATACAGATCCTATTCAAAAAAGTGGGTTTCCACAATCTTGGACAGTGTTCTATTGGGCATGGTTTGCTGCAACCGCTCCTTTTATTGGGTTATTTATTGCAAGAATTTCAAAAGGCAGAACGATTCGTGAATTGATTTTCAATGTTCTACTTTGGGGAACGATTGGAAGCTGGTTATATTTCGCTGTTTTTGGCGGATATGCGATGAATTTAGAATTAACTGGAGAGCTATCACTTACTACTATTCTCTCTGAGCAGGGTGGACCAGCTGTCATATTAGCAGTTTTGAACTCTCTTCCTTTTACTACTATTGTAATGGTATTCTTTATAATATTGGGCTTTATCTTTTTATCCACTTCATTAGATTCTGCAACCTACGTTATAGCTAGCATTGCAACTAAAAAATTACATCATACCGAAGAGCCAGCCAGATGGCAGCGGATGGTGTGGGGAATTGTTCTAGCTTTCATGGCGGTGTCCTTAACATTGATCGGAGGATTGAGTATTGTACAAACATCTTCTGTCCTTGTAAGTATACCGGTGGTGGCAATGTACTTTTTACTAACTTATTCTCTCATAAAATGGCTGAAGACTGATTTTCCAAATGAAGAAAAACAACACGATATACAATTAAAAAAGGTTAATTAATCGTAACATACGAGAGATACTGTTTGTGAGACTCTTCCACTAATACTAGTCATTTTCTATGATTGGAAGAATAAAAAGCAGATCTCACATTATAAATAAAGGCTTTATCAATACTCACTGTTGATTTTGATTCAATGGTGTGAAATGTATATTTCACACCATTGAGCCAAAATACCAATATATTGTATAACAGAGCCAAAATAAAAATAAGATAAATTAATAGGTTAGGTGTTTAGAATGAAGGGCAAACAAATACAAACTGAACGAGTGATGAGATATTTTATTGATGCTGCTGCAGAAATCATTGAAAATGAAGGGATAGAGCAAGTTACAATCAGAAAGGTAGCAGATATTGCTGGTTACACTAGCTCAACAGCGTACAATTATTTCAAAGAGTTTACCCATTTATTATTTTTTGCATCAATGAAATTTACAAAAGACTATATTAAAGAGCTCCCATTATTTTTAGAAAAGGGAGAAAATACGATTGAGAAATGGCTTCAAAGTTGGATTTGTTTTTGCCAGCATTCTTTTGAAAGTCCACAAATTTTTTCTATGATCTTTTTAAGTGATTTAGGAGAGAACTCCGATAAACTACTAGAGCAATATTTTTCATTGTATGAGAAAGAATGGAGCTTTCTTTCTGATGAAATGAAACCTTTTGTATTGGAACATAGCTTTCAAAAAAGAAGTACTAATTATTTAAGACAGGCAGTAGAAGAGGGATTCTTACACATTGATGATGTTGAGCCGCTTGCAGACATGACCTTCTTAATCTGGAAAGGGATGCTATCTTCTATTATTAATAATAGAAGAGATGATTCAGACAAAGAAGCTCTTCATAAAACAATTCTCTATGTAAAAAAAATCACAATAGCAACTGTCGTCCAAGATAAAAAAGATCTCATTAAATTCGATATATAATCAACACCATGTTCTCATCACCTTCAAGAAAGAGTGAATTCTTTGAAAGAAATTTTACTAATCATTTTGCTGTAGCTAATCTATGTGCCATTGCTGTCACTACGTACAATATTTATGGTAAAAGGGCAAACGTTTCTGTCCGCTTTTTGTGGTATGGTGGAGGCACTTGTTTATGTATTTGGATTATCACTCGTTTTTACTGGAGAACAGAGTGGAATTACTATGGTTGTTTACGCTATAGGTTTTGGATTGGGTATTCTCGTTGGCGGATATGTAGAATCACGGTTAGCAATTGGTTATACAAGTTTAATTGTAAAAATTACAAATTCCAATGAAACTCTTATTATCCATCTCCGCGAATTGGGTTTTGGTGTTACGGTATTTGAAGGCCTAGGAAGAGATGGAATACGTTATCAGCTTGAAATTTTGACAAGAAGAGACCGTGAAAAGGAACTTTTGGATTTAATTCAAGAACATGAACCCCGTGCCTTTATCATCTCTTATGAGCCGCGGAAATTCAAAGGTGGATTTTTATTAAAAAGCATGAAAAAAAGAGGAATAAGAATGGACTAACATCACCGAAGCGACACAACAGACTGACCATATTATTCTCTTTCTGATCAAGTCTGTTGTGCTGCCGCAATAAATAGTTTTTAAAAAGGAAATGAGCAATACAGTGCTTCATAGAGTCCTGATTTTAATACTTATAAGCTTTAAAACGTTTAATTAAAAAGTTAAATAGTGCCCTTTCATCAAGTGTATGGCTTCAACGACAAATATATCAGAAGGATAATCAGTTGGATATCAGATGGTAAAAGATAAATGAGCTGAGAATATATAATTAATTTTATTTTCATTAAAAAGGCAAAAGCCTACATAACGGGTAATCAAAACCTCTAATATTTTTCTCAATATTAACTTTCACCAAGATTTCACTCCGTATATAACTAATATAAACGGCAACAAAGAAATAATGTAAGGTTTATTTTTCAGGTGAATTTGCAGCAACACCTTCATTTGCACCGCAAGTCTTCTTGGTGTTAAAAAAACATTTACCTCTCAAAAAGGGATACTTTTCTCCTTCAGCCAGTTCGTTGCTTTTAAAGAAAGCTGATTCATTGCATCTGTTACAAATCCTGCAGGCAGTTCCCAAAGTCCGAGTTCAAGCAGCAAATCGTGTTTACTCATCTGTTTTAGCCTCCTCCTTTTTCAGCATTGGAAATCTCCACGAACATTGTACATGTAATGCATATTCTGCTGTTTCTTCTGTTCTGCCTCTCCTAATAATTTGAACCATTTCTCCAAATCCGATCCTAAAGAGGTTTGTTGATCTTCCTGCTTACTGCATTTTCAAACCCATTATTTTTTTACACTAAAGCCAATGATACATATTTTTATATTTTTTTTGTCATTTGATTATGTAATATTATATTTTTCAACTTATATAATCTTAACCACCATATTACCTCATTCCCCCTGCACCAATTTCTCCATTGTTAAACAAGGAATGGAAGTACCATTACTTAAGCATTGCGCCATTTATTAATAAAAAAACGTATATATATTGGTTTTCAAGATGATCTATAACTATCAATTTTAACCCTATTTTCCCCTCCAGACTTACAAAATAATGTAATATTTCCTATATTTTGAATAACTCTAATATACTCATTACATTATTTTTAAAATAACGTATAATTTTGGATGCGATGCAAACACCTGAATATTCTAAAAATTATTAAATTCTAGAGTTTAATGGGGGAGGTTGGAAATAGTGGCACCACAAAAGTTAAGTAGACGTAAGTTTTTAGGTTATCTGGGAGCTGGATTAGTAACGGTAACAGCAGTTAGTTTGCCTATTAAAGCATTTGCAGGATTAAACGGTACGAAAGCTACATCTGAGCTAAATTCAGAGGATTTACCGAAAGAACCTGGTACATGGGGAGATACAATTTTAGACATGGAAAATGAGCTACCTCAAGATCCAAATGTGCTCCTGATGGATGTAGAAGCCATTTATAAATTAAATCAATGAAATTGAATAATAAATCGGGAGGTAGTTTTTATGTCTTTACGAATAAATATGGTCAACACAGCCATATCTCAGATTGGCACATTGGAAGGGAATAATAATGACAATAAGTATGGGAGATGGTTCGGTCTAAACAATCAGCCATGGTGTGCCATTTTTGTGAGCTGGTGTGCTACTAATTCAGGTAATATGAACTTCAATGGGGAACACCGTCCACTTTTTGCTCGCAGTGCTGCAGTAAGAGAGCATCGATGGTTTCATGAAAATTTTGGTGAGTATTTTTCTAAATCAGGATTCATCAATTATATTGGGAATGACTCCAAGAAGGTTGCCAGAGCGACAGGATGCCTTATTTTTTTTAGTGGAGACTCGCATATAGGCATCGTAGAACAATATTATCCTGGGGAACAAGCAGTGCTTACAGTAGAAGGAAATACTTACACCCCCTCTAAAGGTGAGCAAATTCAAGGCGTGTTTCGTCGTTATCGACGTCTATCAGATTCGAAAATAGTGGGATTTGCTCTTCCTTACTATGAATTTTATAGCAGCGGATCCCCTGAGGGCGTAAAGCCTGTACCACCTCCTTACGGCAACAGTGGTACTGTAGATAACCCCACATCATTCCCTGGAGCAAGGTATTTCTATATTGGTGCCTACAATAACTATGTCACCCTATTAGGAAAAATGCTAATAAAAGCTGGATATGGTAATTTCTATCAAGTAGGAGCAGGTCCTCGCTTTACAGAAACAGACCGGCAAGCTTGCGCAGCCTTTCAAAGAGCACAAGGCTGGAGTGGAAGTGATGCAGATGGTTTTCCTGGATCATCTACGTGGGAGCGCCTTAGTGCCATCTATTATGGTGGTGGCGGAAGTGGTGAAAGCAACTGGCCTCCAGCATTTCCAGGTGCACAATATTTTAAGGCTGGAGCCTCTAACCAATACGTAAAATTATTGGGTGTGCAGTTAGTGAAGGCTGGATTTGGTCGACACTATTCCGTTGGACCGGGTCCTGCGTGGAGTGAAGCAGATCGACTAAACTGTCAAGAGTTCCAAAAAGCACAAGGGTGGACTGGCAGCAATGCAGATGGATATCCGGGTCCTACGACATGGCAAAGATTGTTTGATATAGTTGGCAGCCCACCAAATGTTTCCACATTCCCAGGAAGCCATTTCTTTGGCCCTGGTGCAAATAACGAATATGTTACAACAATGGGTAAACGATTAATTAACAAAGGGTATGGTCAGTATTATTCTGTCGGAGCAGGTCCAAAATGGAGTGAGGCAGACCGTCAAGCTTGCGCTGCTTTCCAACGTGCTCAAGGTTGGTCTGGGAGTGATGCAGATGGCATTCCCGGTCCCTCAACATGGCAAAAGCTCTTTGCATAAAAAAATTAACAGAGAGGAAATGATAAAATGCCAAACATTGGAGTTCCTGGATTAATACTTATATTAGTAATTGCGCTTATTATTTTTGGGCCGTCAAAACTCCCTGAAGTTGGACGTGCCTTTGGTAACACATTAAAAGAATTTAAAAACGCAACCAAGGATCTAGTGTCTTCAGATTCTAAAAAGGAAGATTAATTCAAATAATTGGATAGTAAAGTTATTGGTTTGGAAAGAGATATATGTCTTATCTCTTTTCTTTCCTTTTAAGAGGTGAATATATGAAAGATGAGGAAATTGATTTAATTATCCATTTTGAAGAAATGAGGAAAAGATTAATCTATATCCTTAGTAGTTTTTTAATCTTTTTCTTTTTTTCGTTTGTTTTTGTGGAAGATGTATACGCATGGTTAGTTAAAGACCTAGAATTTAAGCTTGCCATACTTGGTCCAGGTGATATTTTATGGATATATTTTAAAATATCTGCCGTAATATCTGTTGCCCTTACCACACCTCTAACTGCATACCATGTTTGGAAGTTTGTTTCGCCAGCACTTCAAAATCATGAAAGAAAAGCAACTTTTATGCTAATACCGGCTTTATTTCTTCTGTTTATTATCGGGATTTCTTTTGGTTATTTTCTTGTATTTCCTATTGTTCTTTCCTTCATGCAAGAATTGGCTGGAGGTGGTTTCCAAGAATTTTACACAACAGAGAAATATTTTAGTTTCCTGATTAGCCTTACCGTACCATTTGGTTTTTTGTTTGAATTACCTGTTGTCGTTCTTTTTCTAACAGCTATTGGCATCTTAAATCCGCAAATGTTAAAAAAATCTAGAAAGATCGCTTATTTTATTCTCACCTTAACATCTGTTTTAATAACACCCCCAGATTTTATATCAGACATTTTGGTTTTAGTTCCACTTATATTAATTTATGAACTAAGCATTAATTTATCATCCTTCATTTATCGAAATAGGATACAAAAAACAGAAGTTTTTTGATTGATTTAAATTTCTTTTTAATATCAATTTATATTAATATTTGATGGTGAAGCTTAGGGTGTGTAATTTTGGGTGGGAAAATTAAGATTCAGTGTAATTTCTGAAGAAGCAGAAACAAGCTCATTCTACACAATAAGGAAGTAGTTGCTAAGGTGTCTCCTGAATTAATTCTTGATACACCTTCTTTACTGTTTTTTTCAAAGATTTATTTATATCTAAATTCATCAACATATATGATGATATATATTTAGTGTTATATGTCCAAATTATTATCAATATTATTGTATCATGTATTGTAACCGTTTAATTCAAAAGAATGAGCAGAAACTTTATGCATTATTAATAGACAATTACAAGTTAAGGAGAAAAGTTAATGACCCTTAAATTGAGCAACTCAACTGGTGCCCTAGTACTCTTTGGTGCTGCAGTAGGAGCTGTTTTGGGATTGGTTGCATATGTGAATAATTGGCTGGGATAAGGATTTTAATGTTGTGTATTATTTAATGGTGTAAACGGCGATTAGGTTAACAAGCTGCATCCGGACAATGTCATTAAAGCTATTAACCACCCTTATCTCGCCTGCTTTTTCATTCCAGTAATGAACGGTGCCGATAAAATGCATGACATGATCACCATGCAGATAAACAAATGATAAATCAAAATGAAACTCCATTGATTCACTGATTAACAATTGAATGCTGTCATGTTTCTCTTTAGGGATCATTATCAAGGTTTTACCTTCTTTCTAATAGATTCATTACCCATTATACGAATGTTTGTTCTTATTTTCAATGATTGAAGAATCAATTTGGTTGTGAGAACTTTCAATTAGCTTTTAAGACAGGCTCGTATGTTTCCCTCAAAGGAAAAAACGCATGTTTTTTTCACCCATGCGTGCTGATGGCACCGGCTTTTACGCCGGCGCCAATTGCTTTACCTTTCATACTTACTCTGAATCCTCCTCCCAAATTGCTCCCAGAATATAATCAGAGGCTTTCTGAGCCTGTGAGGCTGCCTTCAGTACAATGCGCTGATCTTTCTTTAGAGTCCGTATCTATGAGTCAATATAGCTGGCACTGTTATCTATCGTACTGTTGTCAATCCCTGCTACCCCGCACAGCATGGCCGCGCCCATTTCAGCAACCAGTTCTTCTTTGGAATAGACTTCATCTCCGAAGGCTACACCATCTGTGGTGATGCCAGGGCGGGCATGTCGGCTGATATGGCCCGTGCTGTGAATCATTTCATGAAACAAGGTGCAGTAGTATTCTTCCGCAAACTGAAAATCATGGATAGGCGGACAATTAATACTGTCCCAAGTTGGATAATAAACAGCTTGGCCGGACTGAAAGGTATAGCTGGGCGAATTCGTATAACCGTTAAAAATCTCCTCTCCCTTTAGAATGGGATTGTGGTCATATGTTTCATAACTGCTTTTTCTTTTAAGGCCTGTGCATTGCTTATTAATCTCCCAAACCCGGTAATAGAAGGGTTTGGCATATTTCTTTTTTTCCTTCGTTTCTTCGTCTTCTTTCTCTTTCCAGAGCCAATAAACAATAATGTGCGAATGCTTCATTTCTTCTTTTTTAATACGTCCTCCAGCTTCTAAAACCTGTTTCTTAAAAAGTTTTTTATGCTGCAGGCGATTTTATAAATAAGTTTTTGCCCCTTACCGATTGACTCGCCGTCTTTATTTCCTGCCGGAAAGGTTCAGGTTCCTGCCGGATGGAGATGTAGTCCGGCTTGCGCTGTTTTACGATTCGGATTCAAAAGGGAAAAGCACAATAAAAAGCAACACAGACCGTTGTTATCGGTCCATTTAATACCGAAGCGACACGTACAGACTGACAGAAAGTCGTTCTTTCCTTTCTAATCAGTCTGTCGTGCAGCCACCCAATCATATGAATATTTCAATTAAAAATGTATTCCTAATTTCTAAAGAAAATATGCAGTCTAGACTGCCTTGGTCAATAGAGAAGATTGTTTAATTAGAGAATCCATAAATTACACCTCGCCGAAATAGAACATATGTTTTTATAATGGATGAATTGAAAGGTGGCGATGATCCCTTGCTTAGAGACCGGGGAAAAATAAAGTGGCAAGGTTTCTTTATGACGGAACATGTAAAGCTGCTGTGGGATATAAAGGTCTTTTATCAGTAATCTTGCTAGATAAATCTTACTCGAAATCAACACAAAAAAGGTAGATAAGACTGAACTTCTATGATATTAAAAGCTGCTTAACTTGCAATAGGTTAAAGTGACATCATAAATAATTATTTATTTTCATAACCTCAACACGCTTTATTTCGTTCTATTAGGTCAGTTAGATTCAATAAAAAATCCGCACTTTTAAAGTGCAGATTTATTTTGAATTTTTTATTTAGTTACTGCTCCTGCTTCAACGAGTAATTCTACAAGATGAATGGCTCTTATTCTTTCTTCTAAACCTTCCCTTTTGATACCCAATTTCATTTGTAACAAACAACCCGGGTTTGTTGTAACAATAATAGAGGCTTTAGTATCCTTTACTTTTTCCATTTTCAAATCTAAAATGTCCATCGATTCTTCGTAATTGACTAAATTGTAAATACCTGCTGATCCACAGCACCTATTATAATCTTTCATCTCTTGGTAGCGTATACCTAGAACTTGATTTAGAAGGAAAAGTGGTTCTTCAATAACCTTCTGCACATGTGTCATATGACACGATGATTGATAAGTCACAATAGAGTTCATTTCCTTGGTGAAATTTAATCCATCTAATTCACATAAAATTTCTGAAATATCTCTTATCTTATTAACAAAGTTTTTAGCACGTTTATGCCAACCCTCTTCATTATGAAAAAGATGGTCATATTCAATTAAAGTTGCACCACACCCACCGGCATTATTAACAATATAGTCCACATTTTCGCTTTCAAAAGCTTCAATATTTATTTTAGCAAGTTTTTTAGCAGAATCCATTTTTCCCGCATGAGCGTGCAAGGCCCCACAGCACGTTTGAGCTTCCGGTATAATAACTTCTGCCCCTGCCAAGGTTAATAAATCAATAGTTTTTTTATTAATATTTAGGAAAATAGCGTCCATTACACAGCCTGTCACAAAGCCAACTGTCATTTTCTTTGTTCCCTTTACGGGGTAATGTCTAGACATTTTTTTACGACTCAAAGGTGAAGAGATATCTGAAAGAACGGATTCAAAGTTTCCTAGTTGGAAGGGAAGCATCCTAGTGATTCCCGTCTTTTGAGTGATTTGTTGTAGCCCTGATTTCTGATATAGCCACGTAGCGTTCCCAATAAAATCCATCCATTTTTTCGAGGGAAATACATGGTCAAAAATTACATTTTCAGTAATTTTTTGCGTTGTTGTTTTTTCTGCTGATTCCTCTAATACCTCTTTCGCCCCTTCTAAGATCTTGCCATATTGGACATTTGTAGGACAAACTGTTACACAAGCACGGCACCCAAGGCATTTTTCAATTGGTTCTCTTAGGTCTTCTATTGTGATTTTACCTTCTGCTAGCATTTTAACGAGGTTAATTCGACCCCTTGGAGAATGGGACTCGATTTTCATAGTTTCAAATGTCGGACAAGCTGGTAAACAATATCCACATTGGACGCAATTGAAAGTTTCATCATAGTTTAATTTTCTTTGGAGTTCAGAAATCGCACTCATTCCCTCAACACCAACTTCTGTCCCTTTTCTGGGAATATTTTCCCAGGATTTAATATATTATTTGGATCCCAAGCTTGTTTAACACGTTTCATCATATCTAAACCGAAGTGTCCCAACTCCATTTCCATAAAGGGAGCTTTCAATGTTCCAATTCCATGTTCTCCTGACAAAGTCCCCCCTAATTTAATTGCAGCTTCAAATATTTCTTCAACTGCTTTTTCTACTCGTATCATTTCTTCTACATCCCGTTTGTCACAAATAATATTAGGATGAAGATTTCCGTCCCCTGCATGACCAAAGACAACAAGATGAACTTTATATTTTTCACCAATTTCTTTTAATCTTTGAAACATATCCGGAATCTTACTACGGGGTACTGTGGCATCTTCTGAAACCTTTGTAGGTTTTATTTTGACTATAGCTGGTGAAACCAACTTTCTTGCCTTCCAGTATATCTTTGCTTCATTATCGTTTTTTGCTATTTTTACATCAACAGCTCCAATCTCTTTAAAAATCTTCTCAACTGTATTCATTTCCTCTCTAATGGCAATTGGATGACCATCAAGTTCGATTAAAAGTATCGCCTCAGATGCGATAGGAAGACCTAATGGTTGATAGTTCTCAACAGCTATCATAGAATGCTGATCCATTATTTCCATTTTTGAAGGAAGAATGCCTGATGTTAAAATTTTAGATATTGCTTTTCCGGATAAAATAAGATCATCAAAAACAGCCATCAAAGTTAAAGTAGCAGGTGGTTTAGGAATCAATTTTAACGTGGCCTCGGTTATAATGCCGAGTGTTCCTTCAGATCCTACTATTAGTTTCGTTAAATCGTAACCGGTTACATTCTTTATTGTTCTCCCGCCAGTTTTTATTATTTCCCCTTCAGGGGTTACAACTTCTAAGCCAATAACATAATCCTTTGTCACGCCGTATTTTAGTCCTCTTGGACCTCCGGAATTTTCTGCTAAATTGCCTCCAATTGTAGAAACATGTGAACTGCTAGGATCAGGTGGATACATGAGTCCGTGTCTTTCAGCAGCTTCATTGATCCTAGCTGTGAGCACCCCAGGAGAAACAACAGCAATCAGGTCATCCGGCTCAATACTCAAATAACTATCCCATTGAGACATATCTAAAACGATCCCCCCTTTTACAGGCAATGGACCTCCACTTAGAGAGGTCCCTTGCCCACGAGGGTAAACTGGAATTTTATACTTGTTAGCCAATTTTAAAATTGATGAAACTTCTGATTTATTCTTCACCTGAATCACCATATCAGGGAGAAATGTGCCAAAAGAAGCATCGTAGCTATAACTATACCTATCAGATAAATCCGTAAAAATTTGGTTAGAAGGAATGACTTCCTTAACTTCGTTCAATTTCAAGTCCATTTTCATTGACTCCTTCGATTAACCAATATTTAAAGAAACAAATTTCTCTTCTAAATATTCTTTAATCCCATATTTCCCCCCTTCTCTTCCAACACCGCTTTCTTTCACTCCTCCGAATGGGGCTTGAGCTGTTGTAGGCATAGAATCATTGATTCCAATTATTCCATATTCAAGAGATTCCATCACGCGGAATGCACGATTTAGATCTGATGTGTAACAATATGAGGCGAGTCCATAATCTGGATGGTTCGCTCTTTCAATTGCTTCCTCTTCTGTTTTAAAAGTAAAAATTGGAACAACTGGACCGAATGTTTCTTCAGTAGCAATTTTCATAGATTCATTTGCATTTTGTATGACAGTAGGTTCATAAAAGACACCTTTATCATAGTTTTCCACCTTTTTTCCTCCGCACACGATAAGACCGCCTTTTTGTTCAGCATCTTCTACATGCTCGATGACTTTGGTGAGACTGTCTTCATTGATTAATGGACCAATGTCAGTGCCTTTCTCCATGCCATTCCCAATTTTTAATCGTTTTACTTTTTCAACAAATTTGTTGGTAAATTCATCAGCCACTTCTTGATGAACATAGATTCGATTCGTACAAACGCAAGTTTGCCCTGCATTTCTAAATTTGCTTGCTACAGCTGCTTCTGCTGCTTTCTCTAAATCCGCATCACTGAAAACAATGAATGGAGCATGTCCACCCAATTCCATTGAAACCTTTTTCACCGTACGGGATGCTTCACTCATCAGTTTCTTTCCAATCTCTGTCGAACCTGTGAAAGTCAATTTCCTTATTTCCTTGCTGTCTAATAGTGTCTGGGCGATCTCACTAGAAGATCCGATAACCAAGTTGGCAACTCCCTTCGGTAGCCCTGCTTCATCAATCGCTTCAAAAATTTTAATAGCAGTTAAAGGAGTAGTTGATGCTGGTTTTAATATAACTGGACATCCTGCAGCCAACGCCGGAGCAAGTTTTCGAGTCACCATTGCAGCTGGGAAGTTCCAAGGTGTTATAGCTCCTGTAATTCCAACTGGCTCTTGCAAAACTAAAATTCTTTTATCCGGACTAGATGCAGGAATCGTCTCACCGTAAATCCGTTTTGCTTCCTCTGCATACCAATCGATGTAAGCTATCGCTAATTTTACTTCACCAAGAGATTCTTTAAGTGGCTTACCCATCTCCTTTGTGATAGTAACAGCCAGCTCTTCTTCCATACTTTTTAACAGGGAGGAAATTTTATTAAGATAACGTGACTTCTCATCTGCGCTCGTCTTCTTCCAACTTTTATAAGCAGCAGAAGCTGCTTGAATCGCTTCTTTTACATCATTCGCTCCACCAAAGGCAACTTCACCAATGATCTCTAGATTAGCAGGATTATACACTGACATGCGTTCTTTTGACTGAGCAACTTTCCATTTCCCGTTAATGTATAGCATGGCCACTCTCCTTTTTATCTAGTTTTTTTAATCCCTCTTTTAATATCTTAAAAGCCTGATCAAGCTCAGATTTTAAAACCGTTACAGGTGGGATAAAACGTAAGACATTCTTATCCGATCCACAAGGTAATAGAATAAGTCCATTTTCTAATGCATATTGCCTCATGTCAGTCACTTTTTGGGGATCCGGCTTACCTTTATGATCAATAAATTCCACCCCAATCATTAAACCTAGCCCCCTTACATCACCAATACCATTAAACTCATTTTTCAATTCTAGTAATTTTTGTTTAAAGTAGTTTCCCATTTTTTCAGCGTTTTCAATACCTTCTCGTTTTAATATTTTTATAGAAGCAATTGCTGCTGAACATGAAACTGGATTCCCACCGTATGTCCCACCATGTGTTCCAGCTTCCCACTTCTCCATGATTTCACGCTTAGCAACTAGGGCACTTAATGGAAAACCAGATGCAATTCCCTTACCTAAAGTTAGGATATCGGGCTCGACCCCAAAGTGCTCATAAGCAAACATCTTACCTGTTCTGCCAAAACCGGTCTGTACTTCATCAAAAATTAGCAGAATGCCAAATTGATCACAAATCGCTCTTATTTGTTTCAAAAATCCCTTCGGAGGAACAATATATCCTCCTTCACCCTGGATTGGCTCAAGAATAATTGCAGCTACTTGAGAAGGATCTACCTGATATTGAAAAACGTCTTCCAAGCTTTGAATACACCTTCTCGTTTCTTCTTCTTCACTCAGACCTGTTCGAAAAGTATATGGATATTCGCATAAGTAAACACTTGGTAACAAACCTTCATAATCTTTTCTATATGCAGAACTTGAAAAAGTAATGGATGTTGTCGCTATTGTACGACCGTGGAATCCTCTTTTAAACGATATAATCGCAGGCCGTTTGGTTGCCTTTTTCGCTAATTTAATAGCTCCTTCATTAGCTTCTGCACCACTATTTGAGAAATACACCATTCGCTTAGATCCCGTAAGATCATTTAGTATCTCAGCTAATTCGATATAAGAAGGATAATAGGCAACATTATGACCAATATGAATCATCGAATCCAATTGTTCCTTTACCGCGTTAATTACCTCTGGATGGCAGTGCCCTACATTATTGACCCCTACTCCACTAGCAAAATCCAAATATTTCTTCCCGTTTTCGTCCACTACTGTAGAGTCGTATGCACTCGTAACTCCAATTGAAGTAGCTCTATTAGCTACGGGTGGCAATACTTTTAACGCTCTCTCTGATAAACTGCTGTTGTACTTCAAATGTCAACCTCTCCTTCCTATTTATAATCACGATTCCAAAGTTCAATATATTCCATTGCATTATGAATATTTTCATTCTTCTCTTCTTCCGTAAGCTCCTTAACCACTTTAGCTGGGATTCCAATAGCAAGGGCTCCTTCTGGAATTATCCTGCCTGGGGGTACAACTGCTCCAGCTCCTACTTGTGCTCCTTTTCTAACAACAGCACCATCCAGAACTATCGCTCCGATTCCAATCAATGCCCCATCTTCAATTTTGCAGGCATGCAGGATAGCGCCGTGTCCAACTGTTACCATTTTTCCTATGTGTAAAGGGAATTCTGGTGTAACATGTCCGATACAACCGTCTTGGATATTGCTTCCATCCCCTATTTCAATAAAATTATTATCATCTCCCCTTAATACGGCTTGCGGCCAGATGCTCACATCTTTTGCAATCCTTACATCCCCAATAATTTGAGCCGACTCATGTATAAAGGTTTCTGAATGGATGGATGGAACCTTTCCTCTTAAACCATGAATCATCCATACATCCCCCTTTCATTTTCGTAATTAACATTGGATTTAAATGTTTAACTCTTTATAAGATGAATCAGATTTCTCTAATCCTAACTCTCTTAAAATTTCCTCATTATGCTGCCCTAACAAAGGAGCTGCATTTTTTATTTGACCAGGATTCTTTGAAAGTTTGATAGGGATACCTAACGCCTTAATCTTTCCAGCAATAGGATGCTCTACCTCTTCAACCATTCTCCTAGAAATGGTATGTGAATCAGTTAATGATTCTGGATAAGAATTTATTGGGCCTGCAGGTATCCCTGCTTCTTCAAACTTCTCTAACCAATAACTTCTTGGGCGTTTACTAGTTTTTTCTTCAATTAATTGTATGAAAACTTTTAAATGCTTTATTCTTGAAGGATCATCCACAAATCGCACATCTTTTAGGAATTCTGGTCTTCCTATGATATGACAAAACACAGGCCAATGATGTGGTGTATCTGCACCTACAGTGAAATAGCCATCACTCGCTTGAAAGGCTTGATAGGGTGCTGACAAACGATGTCCACTACCCGTAGGTTCAGGAGTTTCGCCATTAACCCAATACTGCGTACTTTCCCAAACAGATAAAGCAAGGCCAGTATCAAATAATGAAGCATCTATAAATTGACCTTCTTTTGATTGGACACGTGCATACAAAGCAGATAATATTCCATAGGCAGCAAACAATGCGACACCCAAATCTGTAATAGGCAGCCCGCATTTTACTGGGTTTCCACCTCGTTCCCCGGTCACACTCATTATTCCTGTCATTCCTTGCGCAATTAAGTCATAACCACCGCGTGAGGAATAAGGTCCATATTGACCAAAACCTGAAATGGAGCAATAAACTAAACGAGGATTAATCTTGTTAAGGGTGTCATAATCAACACCCAACCGCTTTACAACACCGGGACGATAATTCTCAACTAGTATATCTGCTGTTTCAATCAATTTATAAAATATTTTCTTGTCTTCATCGTCTTTCAAATTCAGCGTCATGCTGCGTTTATTTCGATTTATTGCCATAAAAGCAGCACTTTCTCCATCAATGTGAGGTGGCCACCTTCTAGTATTTTCACCAGTAGGGGGTTCAATTTTAATTACATCAGCTCCCATATCCGCCAGTAACATACTGCAATAAGGGCCGGCCATAACCTGACTAAGATCTACGATACGGATGCCATCCAATGCACTCATCAAATCAATCCTTTCTATCATTTACTAAAAAATTTATTAATCTATCAAAGAGATTTTCCCAAAAACTCATAAATAAAGTTCATTGCCGCGAAGGATAGTTACACCGTCTATTTCCACCACCGCGTCTTTAACGACCATGTCATAATGACCTTTTGCCTTAATCACTCCGCCGATATATGCATTCGTCCCTAAAGCAACGTGAATGGTGCCAAATACACCTTCATCACTTAACATACTATTTTCTAGCTCACATTCCGGGTTCATACCAATCCCAAATTCACCTGCAAAGTAGATGTTCCCTTCTTCATCACTTCGTTCATTTAATATTTTTCTAAATAAATCAGCCTCTTTTCCCCCTGTAATTGAAACCGCCTTCCCCCCCTTAAACTCAACAACCACAGGGGTATCTATTAGACCAACTCCAGGTATGCTTCCATCAACCACTAAAATCCCTTCTGCTGACCCTTCAACAGGTGCGATACTGGATTCTATACAGTGAGCTGCAGATATATCCTTGGTGTTAGCAAAACCTGTTAATGCTCGTCCTTCCCTTCCTTTAATGGATAGTTGTAAATCCGTTCCTTGAGTAGTCGTTACCCTAACTACATCACCCTTGGTTAATAAATTTGCTATTCGTTCCACTTGGGGTCTAAGCGAAGTAAAGTCAGCTAGTAATCCTTTACTCAATAAAATGTTATCGTGGGATTCTGGCAACACTAAAACTCTAGCACCAGCTGTTTGAGCTTCATGACGAGCTTGTGTGTGTGCGATGTTATAAGTAGTTGGAGCAATCACAACATCTACTTTTTTCATAGCTGCAGCGACTGGGTCAGGTAGAGCATCACCATGCCCCTTTCTTGGCGGCATGGACATTGTGATCGGTTCAGCACCTAAAGAGTAGGTTACAGCTGCCAATGCTTTAGCAATACTTTCTGTTTGAAAATCCGTTAAAATCAACACTTTTTCTCCTTCTACAACTCCTGCCAATACTTTTACCAACGCATGGGCACCTGGATACATCATGACTTCCTTCATAACTTATTGATCCTCCCCTTAATCTATCTAGATCTCTTTATCATCTTCCTTGGAAAACTGGTATTTGTTTATTAAAAAAAGACTCAATTGCATGTTTATGATCTCGTGTATTCTGGCAAGTTATAAATGCATCTAACTCATACTTCATGGCTTCCTGCCACTCTAAATCCATTGTTTTTTGGATTGTATCTTTCGCATTCCTGACTGCAATTGGTGCACGTGAGGCAATCATATTTGCCCAATTTAAAGCTTCATTGATTAATGTAGTTTGGGGAACAACTTTGCTAGCCAAACCACGTTGAAATGCTTCATCAGCTAAAACGGTTCTGCCAGTTAATATGACTTCCTTTGCGTAAGCTTCTCCCATTAACCTCACAAGTCGAGTAGGCCCGACAACCAATCCAACTTTCACTCCTGCGGCACATAGCTTTGCTTGATCGGACATAATTCGAATATCACAAGCTAAAATCAGTTCAAAGCCTCCACCAAAGGCATATCCATTTACAGCAGCAATCACTGGTTGTGGCATTTCATTAACAACATCATAAATGCGGCAATCTTCTTCAAGAAAGTGGCGTACAGTCTCTGGGGTCAATTCACCTTCTTCATTTAAATCAGCTCCTGCACAGAATGCCCGATCTCCTTCTCCTGTCAAAATAATGACTCGAACATCATACCGAGTTTTTAATTCTTCCATATAAGGCACGAATTCTTCCCGAAATTCTTTCGTCAAAATATTCATTGGAGGGTTATTAATCGTTATGATGCAAATATGATTTTCAATATTGGTCTTTATCCACTTCATTCGATACTTCTCCTTTCTAACTTTGCTTATTTACTTCCAACGGCATCTCACTTTGGTTTAAAACATCTTCCAATTGACCGTCAATCCCTTTACTTCTTTGATATTTATCCCAAAAAATCACAGCAATTGGACAAAGAATAGAAGTAGTAATAGTAGAAATAGAAATTTGAATTGTAGCTAGATTAGCTATTTGCTGAAAACTTTGTGCCTCATCTAATGACATAAGTCCGGCTCCTGCTGCAACAGAAGCAGCTGCAGCTATGGCTGCTGGTGTTCCCACTGCATTCCCTGCAGTTGAAGCCTCAGCAACGGGACCAATTGTACTTTTCTCACCAAATATTCGATAAACAAGGATTCCTGTTAGCCCGGTAAAAATGACGGTTGCAAAACCCAGAACAAGACCGCCCCAAACAGCTTCAGCATTAAAGAAACTCATAAAATTCATTCCTGCTCCTAAACAAAAAGCAAAAAAGGGAACAAGTAGCGTTTCACCTGGTTTAAGAAATTCTCTGATGTCTTCATCCAAGTTTCCTAAAAACATGCCTAATGCAATTGGTAACAATACCGCGATGAATGCGATAGCAGGAAAATTGATCCCTACTATTCCTAGTGCCATCATGGTAAAGAATGGACCATCATTTAATGTCAATACAGAAATGGCTCCAACATCTGAACGATTACCATATTGTCCGGTGAGAACGGCATACATTCCTTCATTTCCATTTGTCATTGCAGCAATAATAGCCAGCGTGGATAAGCCAAGGAGCCCATTCATAGGATCAAAAAAGTAACCGAATAGAAGTCCAATTGTAATTCCTGTCAAACACTTACTTGAAGTTAATAGAATCCCTTTTTTTAAGGCTTTTCCACCAACTCGTAAATTCATCTGGCTACCTGCACAGAACAAGAATAAACCGATAAGTGTCAATGTCCCGTTTTTAAAGAGGGCTTCCGTAAACCCCCCAATTCTCATAAACTCATAAATACCTTCTTCCACAGGCGTTACCCCTAATGATTTTAGAAACTCCATTACAAGGGGTATATGGAGCTGATCAATCGTATTAAAAAATGCCCCCAGCATGAGTGGGATGACCATAAGCCCTCCCGGTACTTTCTCAATCCTTCGCTTGATCCTCATATAATCACTCCCAAGTAGATTTTTCATAAAAAGCATGTTTTATAATCAGAGGCTTTTCCCTGTTATGGAAATCGAATATACATTAGTTTTTCAAATACTAAATAAATGAAACCAACCATGCCTACTGATACCATAGCAGCTGTATACCAACTAACTTCCTTGTATACCATTAATCCAACAAATAGAAAGACCAATGTGGAACTCAAAAACCCTATTAAAGGCATAAGAATGAATATATACAAAAGTGTATTAAGGATAAAAATGAATCCTCTCTTCATGGAAACAGATGAAGTAATATATTTCTCGTCTTTTTCATTTTTTGTTCTGGCAAGAAGTAATTGCCAAATTGATAAAAGAATAAGACAGCTCCCTAATAGCATAGGAAATGAACGAGATGAATTTAATGGATGATCTCCCGGAGGCAATTGATAGCTCTCTATTACAAAAAAGATACCGATTGCAAGAACGATCCCTCCAAGAAGGAACTCTTTACTAATTTTCATTTTTTTCACCATCCCGTCACTCGTTTGCTCGCGTTATTCCTACTTCTTCAGGAGACCGTTTTCCTACTCCAATATCCCAAAGCAGCCAGCTAGTTTTTTCTGTCGCTTTTTGAGTATATTCTTGACTATCTTCGAAATCTGTAAGAACGATTGCCTTATTCTTTGCGAATTCTTTGAATTCATTACTGTTTATAGCTTTGTTATAAGCTTTTTTAATTTTTTCTACGATAACCTCAGGTGTTCCTTCCTTTACTGCAGGTCCCCACCAGGTTCCTTCTGGTACAAATTTATCCAGATCAGCAACAAATTCTGTCACTGGTGCAATCGTTCCAAGGCCATCTACTTCAAATGGTTTATTATCCATTACTGCTAGAGACCGAAGATCTCCTGAACGCAATAAGTCAGCAACTTCATTAACGCCACTGATGGAAAAATCCACTTCTCCTTTCATTGCGGCCATGGCTGCATTTGAGCCAGAATCATAAGTGATGATTTCTGCTTTTCCATCAATCACGCTGTTGAGAATTTCTAAAGTAAGGTGCCAAGGATCACCTATAGCTGCCACTCCGACTTTAGCTCCCTCGTTTTTTAATAGTTGCACGAGATCATCAAATGTCTTTAGTTTAGATTTATCTTTTACGACGAAATTGGCTATCCCCATGGCTCCTATACCAACTTGTTCAAAATCTTTGTAGGTTAAGTCTGTCATTCCCATTGTTGGAAACACTCGAACTAAGTCGGTTTGGAGTAAGATAGTGTGCCCATCGGCTTTTTGCTCACTGACATACTCCAAAGCTAAAGCACTGGAAGCACCTGGTCTGTTTTTTACAGCAACAGCAACACCTAGTTCTTTTTGGAGCATGGGTTGTAAAGTCCTAGCCATAGTATCCGTCCCCCCCTCCTTCACCAAAGCCAACAACAATTTCAATTGGTTTAGAGGGATACCTTTCGGCATCAGCCGTATTTCCTGAAGTCTGTTGCTTCGATTGATTTTGGCTGCATGCGCTAAGCATTAAAGCAATTGAAATAAGAAGCAAAAACATGATCTTTATCTTCATAACATGTTCCCCCTAGCCTTTATTTTTTCTGAGTCGCCTTAATTGTTTAGTTAGAAATTGATTTTGATTTAAGAGTAAAAAGATGATGCATACAAGCAAAAAGAGACTGATGGGACGAGTTACAAATGGCAGGAATGAATAATCAGCACTAACCATCGCCCTGCGAAAGTTTTGCTCTGCCATTAAACCCAAGATAATGCCTAAAACTAAAGGTGGAGCAGCCAAGCCTACTTTTCTCATCATAAATCCAACGATTCCGAAAGCTATCATAACTGCTATATCAAATGTACGATTATTTACCGCAAATGTACCGACGACACTTAAAACCGTGACAATAAGCAAGATTACACTTTTGGGAACTGCTAATATTTTCTGAAACAAAAAGGTGAAAAATAATCCGCACACTAGCATAAAAACAGATGCCACAATAATAATCACAAAGAACTGGTAAAAAATATCAGGGTTTTGAGTCGTTAATAATGGACCTGGTTGTAACCCATGTAATAAAAGACCTCCGATTATAACTGCGGTTACAGCATCTCCTGGAATTCCTAAAGTCAACATTGGAACATAAGAACCGGGTACACATGCGTTATTTGCCGTTTCTGCTGCAACAATACCTTCCGGGTTTCCTTTTCCAAACGTTTCTGGTTTTTTACTTTTTCTCCGTTGGATATCATAAGAAACCCAAGCTGCTACATCAGCTCCAACTCCAGGAATTGCTCCTATAATTGCTCCTACACCTGAAGATCGTATACCAATTGGTAAAAACTTCATCAACATTCTCCATGTAGGTAAGACGGATTTTGAATTTTCAGACTTTAAAGGAGGCTTAAGATGTATAAGTGAATCAATAACCTCTGCGATTCCAAATATGCCGATCAAAATAGCAATAAGACTAAATCCATCCATTAAAGCACTCTCTCCGAAAGTAAAACGTTGAACTCCAGTAATTTTATCCATTCCGATAGTGGCTATAGCCAGCCCTAGAAACCCAGAGATTAAGCCTTTCACCAAAGACTCTGCTGTTAAGTTAGCACTTATAATTATTCCGAACATAGCGAGCAAAAAATACTCCCATGAACCAAAATTCATTCCTAAATCAATAAGTAATGGAGATGCAAACAAAAATAGAATGGCAGCAAAGATTGTTCCCAAAAAGGATTGGAAAGTAGCTATTCCTCGCGCCAATCCCCCTTCCCCCCTTTGAGACATTGGGTACCCATCTAGGGCAGTGGCCGCAGAAGCTGGGGTACCTGGAATATTTAAAAATATGGCAGAAGTAGAGCCTCCATATGTACCTCCAATGTGAAGAGAAACAATCAAAACAATAGCTTCGACCCATTCCATCCCCCACGTAAATGAAATAAGTAAGGATACTCCCATTGTAGTAGTTAATCCCGGAAGAGCACCTACAGCTATCCCTGCAAAAGTGCCTAAAAGAAATAAAAATAATATCTTAATAGAAAGGATACTTGTAAACGAATCAACTATTGAACTTAAATCGACCACCAGATTTCCCTCCTAATCTAAGTAAATCTCGCCATTCTTCATGAGAATCTTCCCATCCACTTTAATAAGAGGATCTCTCATAACAAGATCACAATGACCAGGTGCACGAATACTGCTACCAAAAGTGATTCCATTTCCAATCCCAATATGCATCGTACCAAACTCTGCTTCATCTTCTAATTGTCCCCCTCTTCCAATCTTTGCATTGGGATTCATGCCTATTCCCATCTCAACCGCACAATAGACATTTGGATGATTATAGCTTTCTAGTGTTTGCCTTAGCATTTGTGCGTCTTCACTACCTTCAATCGAAACAATTCTTCCTTCTTTAAAAGTGATTTTTATGGGTGCTTGACATGCCCTCCCAGGAACCACGGCTCCGTCAATATATATCACCCCTTCTGTTGTACCCTCCACTGGTGCAACGGCTGATTCAATACACGGAGGTGGAGATATACTTCCAGGTTCATGACAGATACCTGTTTGGGGAACAGCATGCCGACCTGAAATATCCATGGTAAGGTTCGTACCCAACTCTGAAAAAATGCTCAAATGACTTCCAGCTTCTAAAATGGCTGATAATTTGTCGATTTTTACCTTTTGAGCTAAAAAATCAATATCTAATGAACCATCCAAAAAAACCTCTTCATTTGCATCTGGCATAAATATTAATCTTGCACCCGCATCACTCGCTTCTTTTCTTGCAGTAGAATGATTTATAGAAAAAGTGGTTGGAGCGACTATGGCATCAGCTGCTTTCATGGCTTCTGCAATAATTTTTGGAGGTTCATCTCCATGTCGAGTTGTAGGACTCATAATTGTCATAACTACTTCTGCATCCATACCTTTACCTACAATGGAAAACATCTCTCCAATTTCAATTGTGTTGGTATCGGTTAGTATAAGAAGATTTTCACCTGGTTTTATATTTAAGCACGTGTGTAAGATCGTCTGTACAGACTTCATCATAAACATTTTGCGTATTGTATTCATAAACCACCCTCACCTTTTATTTTTTTCTTTTACTATTACTAATGCAACTTCCGTGCCAAGTTAACAGAAAAATCAAAAAATAGAATAAACCCTAAATCTAAACGGGTTTATTTTTACATTTTAAAAATATTAAGCTACAAGACCCTTTTATTTTTCGCAAAATGCAAATAAAAAAAGTAGGTTAGGCCTTATAAATGTTAAAGAGGCCAAACCTACTACCGATTTTCAATTAATCGCAAAATGCAAATTACATTTGCATTTTGCGATTAATATCAAACTTATTGATTTTTCTATAAAGAGTGGCTACGTTTATTCCTAATTCTCTTGCAGCCTCTTTCTTTCCGCTTAGTGTATCACCGTGTTTTTTTAAGGATTGCAAAATCATTTTTTCTTCCATAGCTTCTAAAGTCAAATCTTGATTTAAAACACTGTGATTTATTTTTGGTTTAACCCTAGTTGGTAAATCTCCTAATGAAATCCATAAAGATTTTGTCATATTAATAGCGTATTCTACTGTATTTTGAAGCTCTCTTATATTTCCTGGCCAGGTATAAGAACATAAACAGTCTTCAGCCTCTGGTGTAAAACCACTTACTTGTTTTCCTGTGATATTTACATAATGTTTAACAAAATGGCGAAGAAGCACTGAAACATCTCCCACTCTTTCTCTCAATGGAGGAATGTGAAGAGGAATAACATTTAAGCGATAAAATAAATCCTCTCTGAATTCTCCGTCTATTACCATTTGTTCTAAGTTTTTATGGGTTGCTGCCAGCACTCGAACATCAATATCTAAAGAAGAATTTGAACCAATCCTTTCAACTCTTCTTTCTTCTAACACCCGCAAAATTTTCACTTGTAAATGAAGAGGCATGTCACCGATTTCATCTAAAAATATAGTTCCTCCATTTGCCATCTCAAACTTTCCAGGTTTTCCCTTTTTCCTCGCGCCTGTAAATGCCCCTTCACTATATCCAAATAATTCACTCTCTAGTAGGTGTTCTGGTATTGCCGCACAATTTATAGCCCTAAAGGGTTTGTTTACCCTTTGACTTTCTTGATGCACGGCCCTCGCGAAAAGTTCTTTACCAGTCCCACTTTCGCCCATAAATATTATGGTGGAGTCAGACGCTGAGATTTGCTTGGCTGTACTTTTGGCCTGCAGAATAGCTTTACTTTTCCCTATAATAATATCAAAGGTTGAATCGTCTATTTCTGATGTGATAGAATATGCCAATTTTTGTACATCCCTTAAGGCCTTAAATGAAATGGCAATTCCAATAATAAGACCCTCATAAACAAGTGGAATAACACTACCGATCACTTGAATCTTTCTTTTATGTATATGAAGTGAAAATTCAATGTCTGAATACCCTTTCGCTGTAGATAATACCTTCGTAATTGGCAAATCAGGAGTGATATCGGAAATATTCAGCTTAAGGACTTCAATTCTGTTCATCTTCAGTATCTTCTCAGCAGAACGATTTAGTTCTAAGATATATCCGTTTTGATCTACCGCGAGGATGCCTTCATACATCGATTGTATAGCCACTTGAAGCATTTGGAACATGTGTAAATATTTTTCCAACAACGATTTTGCATTTATTTTACTACTGAGTAAGTCAGCCATTTTCCCAAGGTAATTCGATAAAACAAGGTGCCTTTCTTTTAATTCCGCCTTTTGCTTTTCGGAAAAAGCCGTTAAACTAATCACCCCTATGGTTTGCCCCTCATGCTTTAGAGGAAAAGACACATCAGCTTTTTCAGGGCAGTTTCCCTGGAGAATGCAGCTTTTACAAACTTCATGAAATCCTGGTTCGAAGTTATATAGAGGCATATCTGTTTTTATCACTTCTTTAATAATATGTCCTCTAACCTGTTCACCTACAACAGCATGATGACCACCGCCTGTAGCAGCAACTACCACTTTATTCTGATCATAAATAATGACTTCCAAATCCAAGACAGATTTTATTGCTTCTGCTATCAAATTTACTTCTTCTTGCACTTCAAAAAGGATCGATTTCCCCATCTTTATCCTCCTGTTTAGTAAGACATTCAATTGATCCTTAATAATTTTTCATAATAATATTCTTCTGCTTGTTAATTGGAAAACCTTCTTTTTTAGAATTGAGGTTGTAAGAACGTGTTTTTTTATAGTTTTTCTTACATTGAAAAGAATTCAGAATGAATTTCCCTTGATCGATGAACCGGACGTCATCATTTCCTCCAAAAATGGCTCTGTACCTTCTTTCCTGAAAAATTGACAGCCTAAAGACTCCCCTCCTCAATATAGAAGATTATTTAATTTCAGCATCCAATATTTACGTCTCGTTAAAACAGAACGTATGTTTGTACAATGAATTGATTGAAAGGTGGCGATGATCCCATGCTTAGAGACCGGGGAAAAATGAAGTGGCAAGGTTTCTTTATGACGGAACATTTAAAGCTGCTGTGGGATATGGAAGAGGAATATCTAAAAACAGCTAGACCGCTGTTAGACGAGGGACAAATTGAAGACTTGGAACGACTTCTATCAGAAAGCCTGCAAGAAAAGATCTTACTGGAAATCGTCACATGGAAAGGATTAATGTTTGTGTTTGTGGAATTGTTTGATTTAATACTTGAATCATTTGGTGTACTGTTTCCGGACTCTTCTCCCCAGAAATTAATAATACATTTGCATTGATTATCTGATAATTGTTGTAAGTAGACACTAAGCGTCGAACTTCTTTATGTTCATATAAATTTGTTGGCAATAATTCTTTTATTTCGAGACAATGATTTTCACTTATTACCATACGTAAGATGAATTTTGCATACCAGTTTGGCATCCGTGCCAAAGGACTATGACTTGATCCTCTTACGAAACTAGTAAATGCTTCCCTAAAGTCTTTTCGATTCATTGCCTCTTCATATTGTAATATCCAGTCCCAATCTGTTGGTAATGAACTTATAGAAAAAAAAGTATAATTCCTCAGAATCTGGGGAACTATACCTTTTACATTCTATTTCAATTCATATAACCTTAGTAATCATAGCTTTATAGTGCAACCATTCCTTTTTCTAAAGCATCTTCGACTCTTACATAGTTGTAACAAAGGTCTTTGGCAACTGCTTCAAACGTAATTTCACCATTTGCTGTGTTTACTCCAAGTTTTAATGCTTCGTTTTCAGCGATTGCTTTATATACACCTTTGTTTGCCATCTGTAATGCATATGGAAGGGTAACGTTCGTTAACGCAATGGTAGAGGTTCTTGGAACCGCACCAGGCATGTTGGCTACAGCGTAATGAACGACTCCATGCTTTTCATAGGTTGGATTGTCATGTGTTGTAATATGATCGATCGTTTCAACGATACCACCTTGGTCAATGGCCACATCAACGACAACAGAACCAGGTTTCATCGTCTTTACCATTTCTTCTGTTACCAGTTTAGGAGCTTTTGCACCTGGAATTAAGACAGCACCAACTAAAAGGTCAGCTTCTGCTACTGCCTCTGCGATATTGAATGGGTTGGATATGAGTGTTTTAATTTGATTGCCAAAAATATCATCCAATTGACGTAACCGATCAGCACTTAAATCGATAATCGTTACATCAGCACCTAATCCAACTGCCATTTTCGCTGCGTTCATACCCACGATACCGCCGCCGATAATGGTCACTTTCCCACGGTTCACACCCGGAACACCTGCCAGGAGAATTCCTTTACCACCGTTTGATTTTTGTAAAAATTGTGCGCCGATTTGTGCTGCCATCCGGCCAGCAACCTCACTCATTGGAGTAAGCAGCGGTAAAGAGTGATTTACTGAAACGGTTTCATAGGCAATGGCAAGAACTCTCTTTTCTCTAAGCGCCTGAGCTAAAGCAAGTTCAGCGGCCAAATGTAAATAAGTGAATAAAATTAAGCCTTCACGGAAATAACCATACTCACTTGGAAGCGGCTCTTTCACTTTCATAATCATATCTGATTTAGCCCATACCTCTGTCACATCTTCAATAATTTCTGCCCCAGTATTTAAGTAATCTTCATTTGCAAAACCACTGCCCGCACCAGCGTTTTTCTCAACTAATACTTTATGCCCGGCATTTACGAATGAAACGACTCCAGCTGGAGTTAAAGCAACACGGTTTTCGTTATTTTTAATTTCTTTAGGTATACCGATGATCATGTTATGATCTCTCCTTTAATCAATCTTTTTTCAAATGATCTCTATACTGTCTAAACAGCCTTTTCATCCTGCGAAACATAAGATTTCTGTGGATTCTTTTTTTTCATCACAAAATAAGCAATTGATAAAAACAGCAGCCAAGGGATACCAAATTGGAGCATAATTTTGAAATCAGTAAACCAGGCTGTGATCATTAAACTTAGTAAGAGAAGTCCTCCCAATATCGTTAAATAGGGAAAGCCAATCATTCTTACCGGTAATTTGCGCCCGCCTATTTTCTCCCATTTTCTTCGGAAAAATAAATGAGAAATGAAGATCATTAACCAGGTAAAAAGGGAACCAAACATGGAAATCCCTATCATAAATGCATAGGATGATTCAGGCAGGAGCGCATTTACAGCAGTAGCAAGCACAATTCCCATTGTTGAAACGGTAAGAGCAGCTGTTGGAACACCTTTTTTATTAAGTTTGCCTAGAATGGCTGGTGCAAACTTTTCACTTGATAATGAATACATGGTTCGTGATGAAGCATACAGCTGTCCGTTCATCGATGATAAAGCTGCTGTTATTACAATAAAATTCATCACTCCAGAAGCACCAGGTATATTTAAGATTTCCATTACTTTTACAAACGGGCTTTCTTCAATTCCTGCCGATTGCCATGGCACAATCATCAACATGATCGCCATAGTCAACACATAAAAAGCAGACAATCGAAATACAGTTGCTTTCAATGCTTTCGGTACAGCTACATCCGGCTCTTTTGCTTCACCTGCCGTAATCGCTACCAATTCTGTACCCAAAAAGCTAAAAAGAGAAATAAAGACGGCAATCCACATACCCTTTAAACCAAATGGCAGAAAACCTCCATGATCAACTAGGTTTTTAGCACCTACATTTTCATGACCAGAAGTTCCAAACAGCACATACGCTCCAAGAAGTATAAAAGCAACAATGGCACTAACCTTTATCATCGAGAACCAATACTCAAATGTTGCAAATGCATTCACACTGGTAGCGTTTACATAAATGAGGGCTGTTGCAAAAATGATGATCCAAACAATCCCCGGGACTCCTGGAAACCAGTATTTCATATAGATTGCGATCGCACTTATTTCAACACCAATAGCAAGAACTTGAGCAATCCAATATGAATATCGGACAAGAAAGCCTGCCATGGGATGAAGATATTTATCAGCAATCGTTCCAAAAGATCCCGAAGTTGGATGGGCAACCGTCATTTCTGCCAAACATCCCATTAATAATAAAACGATGAACGCCCCTATTGTATAGCTGAGCAATACACTAGGTCCTGCAGTCCCAATGGCTAGTCCACTTCCAAGGAATAACCCCGTTCCAATCGCCATCCCCATCGCGATCATTGAAAGCTGACTTGTTGTTAATTCTCGTTTTAATCCCTCTACGCTATTATTCTTCATCTATTTCATCCCCTTCTTTAACCATAAGGCTTTGTCCGACCATTCCTTAACTACTATTAGAGAAAGAACCCCTCTAATAGATTTTCACATTAAGCCACCACTTCACGTTCATTGTTAAACTTCTCATACTCTTTTTCCGTCATGATCTTTTTAAGAATTTGAACCACTTGCCAAACTTCCTCGTAGGAGGTATAAAGGGCAACAGGTGCAAGTCGAATGATGTTAGGTGCTCTAAAATCCGGAATAATACCGTTTTCCTTCAATGACTTACAAATTCGTGCTGCTTCTTTATGTTCAAGGCTCACATGCCCGCCGCGACGTACATCTTCTCTTGGAGTTCCAATGACAAAGCCCATATCTGCTAATTCATTGTCAATTAAATCTATTAAATATTGATTAATTTTAAGTGATTTTTGGCGGATATTTTCAATACCTGCTTCTGTAAAAATTTCTAAAGAACCAATCAAAGGGGCAACGCTTAACACATGAGGTGTTCCAATTTGGAACGCTCCTGCTGAATGAGCTGGTGTTAATGTATGCTCCATATCGAATTGCTTTTCTTTATCAGAACTAAACCATCCAGCGAGTCCAGGCATCTTTCCAAAATGCTTACGATTGACAAATAAGCCTCCAACACCACCAGGTCCGCCGTTTAAATGTTTATAATTGCACCAAAACGCAAAATCAACATCCCATTCACTGAAGGAATGCGGCATCGAACCAACTGAGTGGCAACCGTCAAAGCCGATTAAAATACCTCTTTTATGTGCTTCTTCGGTTAACCGTTTAATGTCTAATATTTGACCACTGCGATAAAAGACAGTCGGCAAGACGATTAAGGCGATTGTCTCGTCCATCGCATCGATAATATCATCCTCTTCTAAAAAGCGGCCATCGCGGCTTTTCACACGAATGAGATGTGTATCCGGATCATATCCATGAATCCTTACCTGGCTTTGAAGAGCATAAATATCGGATGGAAAGGTTAGTTCATCCGCTAAAATTTTTGTGCGTGTTCCTACTGGCTTATAAAACGTAGATACAAGCTGATGCAGATTGACTGTTGTAGAACCCGTTACAATAACTTCCTCAGCAGAACCTCCAACTAACGGCGCAAGCTTTTTGCCCAATTCCTCTGCCATAAAGAACCATGGGTGATTCCCCTGTGTCCAGCCATCGATTCCATATTCTTTCCAATCGTCCAAGGATTCTAAGAGAGTCCTTTCCGCTCTTTTCGAAAGAAGACCCAATGAGTTTCCATCCATATAAATGGTTCCTGGCTTTAAATAAAACTCTTCTCGAAAATGTTTTAGAATGTCTTCCTTATCCAATTCTTTCCCGTATTCTAAAGTTGCTTGAAAGTTATTCAAAACCATCATGATTCTCCCCTTTACAATTAATGAACTGATTTTAAAGCGCTTTCTTTTATGAATATGACATCATGTCAATATTATTATCCAATGAATATGACATGATGTCAATATTATTTTTTCAGAGTATTATTTTATTAACATCTTAAGACATCCCTTCCATTTTTATAGAAATCCATTTATTCTAGAGATAATGAGTAGTGGAGGAATAGAAATGAATCAAAATAAAGTAGTGGATAAACGACATTTACGCTCGATGATGACACGGCAAAAATTATTAGAAGCAGCAAAGGAAGTTTTTCTTCAAGAAGGTTTTCAAAAAGCAACGATTTCGCAAATGATTAAAAAAGCAAACATCGGATACGGAACTGCCTATGTTCATTTTGAAGGAAAAGAAGATCTTTTAATTGTATTGATGGAGGATGTCATGGAGCGATTTTATGAAATTGCCGAGATCTCCTTCCTGCCAAAATCAAAACAAGACGCAGAGGCAATCATTAGCAAACAAGCGAATGCTTTTTTATTAATGGCAGAAGCCGAGAGGGATATGATGCAAGTCTTTGAACAGGCAATTAGGGTTTCTTCTTTAGTTTCAGACAAATGGAAAGCGATTCGCGAAAAATTTATTCAGCGTATTTCAATGGACGTTGCCTATGCACAACAAAAGGGATTAGCCCGAGCAGAATTAAATCATGAGATTGTGACACGAGGCTGGTTTTTCACAAATGAAATGTACCTATGGGAAATTGTCCGGAACGAACATCATGGTTCTGTTGAAGAGGTCGCTAAAACGATCACGTCTGTTTACGTCAAAGGACTGTATATATAAGGGGTACCACCACAAATACCTGACAAACCCATATTTTACGATAAATAAAAAGAATCCATTTTTTAAAAAAAGATTGATCAAAATAGATTCTTTTCCAGCAATTTTCAGTTTGTTTTTCATAAAAAAGTTTGATCATTTTCTACCTATGTTGTTCCACAATCGCGCCCGTTTGTGGAAGATAATTAATATTATTTAGGCTGTTGAAGCCGGCTCGTGC
This sequence comes from Bacillus sp. V2I10, assembly GCF_030817055.1. NCBI lineage: Bacteria > Bacillati > Bacillota > Bacilli > Caryophanales > Bacillaceae > Bacillus > Bacillus sp. V2I10. Next base: position 133,691 of record NZ_JAUSYV010000002.1, read on the forward strand.
TTATTAAATTATAGCCCGCGTTCAACAAGGAAATAGAAATATCGAAGCAACTATGCAACCTCTTGAACGGTTCGCTTAAAATCTCTCAACTATCCATCTTACCTACAATCTTTATAAGATCCGTCAGCTCACGGATTTCAAACGTCGGCTTAATTCCTATATTGTTTTCCTTAAGATGCGGATTGAACCAGCAGGTGTCAATCCCGTAATTTATCCCCCCCTGAATATCGGAGGTCAAAGAATCGCCCACGATCAACACTTTAGCTTTATCTGTAATCTGTAGCTTGGAAAACGCGTAATCGAAAATACCCTTTTCGGGCTTCTGGAATCCAGCTTCTTCAGAAATAATAATATGCTCAAAAGTATTACAGAGAGGAGAGCTCCCGATTCGTGATGTCTGCACATCCGTGAATCCGTTTGTTATAATGGCAAGCCGACAACCGGTAAGATTATCACATAATTCTACGGCTCCCTGTACAAGATGTGTTTCATTGCCCAAATATCCAAGATAAACACTGCTGAACGTATCTGCATTGATTTCAAGCTCATGCGCAAGGAACAACCTCCTAAATCTCTCTACTCCCAGTTCTGATAAATTAGTAAGCCCCTGTTCCAAATCTCTCCATAATACCTTGCTAATCTCTTTGTAATTGGCTTCATAATCCACCAATCCCGTAGGCAACCCGAACTCTACAAAAGCTTTATGTAGTGCCTTTTTTTCCGACATACTGAAGTCGAACAATGTATCATCAACATCGAACAATATGATTTCGTATTTCATAGCTACCTCCATTTATCATTACCGACCTAATTTGGACACTTAAATATATCCATATTATACTGTATAGATAGGAAGCTTTGTGCAACTATCCTCCCTCTTAGTTCAATAAGCCTTATTCCATAATATGGCCCTTTAATCGAATAACATGACTGGCGTTTTAATGTAACGATTATATTTGTAATGAAACATCTTATTGTCATTCAACAGCAGCAGCTGACATCAGACTTTTCAACAATCAAAAAGAGCAGTTCTCACTGCTCTTGTAAAAACATATTTGCTGCTTATAATCTGTATTATGTTAACTAGTTATATTGATAATTCTTCAATATGCTTTTTATCAACAGACCAGAATAAATACAGTGTCTCCCCTAAACGTGGATAGAACAAATTATAAGTCTTTAATTCTATTAGCAACCAATCATTAAATGGTAAATATTTAGCATAATAATAAATCATCATCAGTTCATGTGGAGAAAACTGCGAGAATAAAACTTCTCTGTATATTTTATTGTTTTGGGTATTATTTTGTCTGTCTTCACTTTCAAATTGACTCTCATGCAAAAATTTCAGAATTGTAGAGATGCTATTAAAATAGCCCCCTAGAATGCTATCATAATTTAAATCGAATTGATAATAGGCTAAACGGATTAGATCCTCTTGAGGTTTATTGTAAGCATAATTAAAAAAATCTTTTATCATTCTTTTTTCATTTTGAAGGTTTAATACATCTCTAAAATCGAGTTCTTCGAAAACTTTTAACACTTCTTTTTTACTATTTAATTGAACGGATTCCATTCCAGAAACTGATTGTCTTTGTAAGTAACCAATTAAATCAACAATTTCATCAAAATCATCAGTTAAATACATCTTTTTAAATTCTGAATTTGCATTCTCAAAATAATAATCCGAAAACGCTTCGAGACATTTTTTAATAACCTTATTCCCTTGAGTATCTTTTAAACTTAATTTATCTACAACATTTTGATGTAAGGTAATCATATTAAAAAAAGTTGTTTCAAATTGTTGCCTTTTCATTGTTTCATTTGTTATTTGAGTTTCTTTTCTAGATTCATCTGCTTGTTTGACTGATGCCTCAGTTTGCTTCACTAATTCTAAAATGCTCTGTTGACTAATTTTTATTTCTTTACGCTGCATAATAATTGTAGCCAATAATAAGACTACACTTGCTGCTGTTAAAAAAGCAACAGTTGTTCCACCTATAAAGTCTCCTACTGCTCCTATATCAGCTAGGTTTTTATACTCTTCTATACGGGGCTTATAATATTCTCTTACTTTAAATGGCATAACTGTTGCTGTAATAATGAGAATAATTCCTAAGAATGTTAAACTCCAAATAGAAAGCTCTGTTAACTTACTTTTTAAATACGATACTTTATTTCTCAAACTCTTCCCACCTCAAACCAAGGTCTTTATGCAATTCTTGCATTTAAAATCCGTATTTACGTTCTCTTTTTTCGAATGCTTCCTTACCCCCTTCTAAGATCTCACATACATGTGATTTTATACCTCTACCAGAAATTTTATTGTTTATATTAAAATCACACTCTAAAGCTCCATTAATATATTCAAAACGTTTAGTATCATTTTCTGTTAATAAATTGTCTTGATTCGCTACTATAACGTTTTCTGAATCAGTTAAAACAACTAAATTTGCATTATGGGTTACAATTATTATTTGTCTCTGTTGACTCTTTTCTTTAACAAACTTAACTAAATCAGTTGATATCGTCCTATTATCTAAATTGTCTTCCGGTTGATCAATTAAGATTGGATGTGTCTCATTACTCATATCTAAAAATAGTTCTATAAGGACCAATCCTCTTTTTCCTGGTGACATTTCTGATAATCTATCTCCATCTTTTTCTAAATCAAATATTATGTTTGTATAATTAGAACTTAAAAGTTCTTCAATTGCTTTTTGCTTTGAATATCCTTTCTTATATTTTACTTTATCCATTGTAAGAGCAACTTCAAATAAGTACTGAACTTTCTCTATAAAAGTTTCTTCAGAAAATATAAAATCATCATTTTCATTAAAAATATTTTTAGTTTCATAATCAGGAAATAAATTGGTCATTTTTCCTCTTCTCACGAATATCGACAAAAATGCTTGATTAAAACTCACCTGATCAAAACCTACATAAGTTGTCAATTTCAAATCTTTAAAATATGCTTTTGTATTGAAATAGTTTTTAATTTCCTTTTTTAAGTTATACATTTTTTTAAACACTTCAAATATTCTATTTTGTGTAGCATAAACTTTATTTTCTATCTCATTTATCTCCTTTTCTAACCTCTCAATACCTATTAGGTACTCCTGTTGTTCATCAATCTTACTTTTTATTCCGTTTATAGCTGAAATCCCTCTCATTTTTTCCAATAATGGTGTAAGCAAATCATCTATACTCTCTAGCTTTTTATTTTCAGACTCTAAATTTGAAACGTGAATATTTATACTTTTTTCAACTTTAGTTTGTGCTTGTACAAATGCAGCATTAATAGCCAAATGCAATTCATCTAATACTTCTAATTGTAAATTGTAATGGTCTTTAATAGTTTTGATCTTTAAATTGATTAGCTCAAATAAAACTGATAATTCATTTGTCAGCTTTTTATCACTCTCTTTATTTATTATTACATTATTAATTTTGTTATTAATATCTACCTTTTTTAAGTCACATTCTTGAATCTTCTTTTCTTCTTCAGATGTGAGATTTGCATTAGCAATTTTAATTAGTAAAGTTTGTTCTAGCTTTACTTTTTCTTTTTCTATAGCTTCTTTATCCCCGTACCTTTTAATATCACTTATAAATTGCTCTTTTTTTTCAAATTGATCAAATAACTCAATTATATGGTTGCTTAATTCATGTTTTAATTTTACTCCTTCTGCTCCTTTAACTTGCCAATATTCCTTACTCTCATTATCTTGAAGAATAATTTCTCTTATCTTTTTTTGTAATACACTGTTTGCAGTATCTTCAGAAAGAGCATTAATATACATCTGAGGAATATATGTAATCTGGCCATTTTGGCGTGATTCTAAAAAATTACTTGTTTGGCCATTTCTCCATTTAACTTCAAAATCTACACCTTCTATAAAAGTCCCCTTATAAGAATTACTCCATAATGTTTTTCCATCAATTGTATCGTTTTCTCGTAATTGAATTTCTTCTTTAGATACAGATTGAGCGATTTTATATAACAATAGAGATTTCCCCGAAGACTTCCCACCAATTATTGTATTTAACCCTGAATTCAACTTAATATCTCTATCAATAAATTCTGCTGAGTCGTTAAATTTTACTGTTGTAATTACGTCATAGTCGTTTTTTTTATCCGGGTGTTCTTCTTGGATAACAACACGCTCTTTAGGTTCATGGAGTACCTGAATTAACCCTTCAAATACAGGCTCTGCTTTTATCCATGTAAACCTGTTTTGATCAGGTTTTCCTATTTTCTCGAAATCATGGGCATCCGAACCATGAAAGCAAGGCATTATTTTTCCACATTGTTTTATGGTTTCCTCAAAATTTCTTTCTCCTAAAAAGAAAGAACGATCTGATTCATTTGCACTAAAAATCGCATGAGAAAAACGATACAATTCTCTTCTTGTGGCTTTAAATGAATCATCTTTATTTCCCGAATTCCCATCAACATTACTATTAGGAATAACAACAATATACTTGTCCTTGAATTTTTGTTCATGTTTTCGTAGTACTTTTTTTAAATTATCTAATGATACTTTAAATTGTTTCATTCCTTCATACAGGGCCTTTTGCTTCGAGAATTTATCACAAAAAATTTCACCTAATGAAATTAAGTCTTCTTCGGTACACCTATAATGATTACCATTATATTCAAACTCTAACTCTTCTAAAAAAAACTTTTCTATAAAATTATCAACTTCTGATGAAAAGATTATATGTATATTTATTGCTCTACCTTTAAAGGTAGTCGTATTAAGCCTTAGCTCTATATTAGGTAGAACTAAATCAAGATTTTGTAATTTCCCTTCCTCTTTGAACTGCTTAACTTTCTTATATCCTTTTATAGAAAAATAGTCAGTAATCCCAATAACACTTATATCTTTAAGTTTTTCTAAAGTTTTTATATATCTAATCCAATCCCCACCAAAATTACTACTTAAAACAGACTCTGGTGAATGAATATGTAAATCCCATTTACTCCAATAAGAACCTTGAGAATTAAGTAATTGTTCCATTTTATTACTCCTTATCTTGAAAGATATTTCACCCTCTGAATACTGAATATACCTACAAGGATTTAAGATTCACTTATACTTGAAAGACCAACTCTCAAGTAATTTGACCTATGTAATGTATATTCTATAATATCCCAATTAAAATCTACCTATTTTGCGAATTGAATAAAAATTGTATTGTTTACAAAATTTTACCACACATATTTTCATTTATCCTTTTATCTCAAAAATAAAAGATATAATTATTATCGTTTATGATTAAGAATTTTTTATAGTTAGTTTCATATATTAATCCGAATTTTACTTCTCTCAAGATTTTGATTATAAAAGCCATATATTAAAGAATAAAAAAGGAGGCCTTTTCCTCCTTTTTTTGATTACAAAACACTAAACCTTAAATATTTGACGAGTTTCTACTATTATTTAGTAGACTGTTTATTAGTGTTTTCAAATCCTTAACCAACTTATAGAAAGTAGTCTTTTTAACACCCATTTCTCTTATTGCTTACAGCTGTGTCATCTTCCTTGCTTTCCAACGACCATACACGAAATTGAATTCTTTTGTAGCCTGTACTTTTGGCCGTCCAAGTACTACACCGATTTGTAAAGGAACATCTATTCCTTCACGCTGCCGTTTTCGAATACGATCTCGGTCTTCTTGCGCCATCCAAGATAGAATCTGAATCTGTAGGACTAGATCAGCAATGACTGTAGGAAGACTATCTTTATATTAAGTGGTGACCAACAAAGGCATATCCATCACTATAATGTCTACTTCAATATTCTTAGTAATGTTATTCCACTTCTGGAGGATCTCTTCATTGTTCCGACCAAAATGATCCAAAGAATGAATGTAGAGAATATCTCCTTTCCTGATCATCCGTTTTAGAAACTGATATTGTTCTCGATTGAAACTTTTACCACTTTATTTATCTAGAAAGATATCTCGTTTGTTGAGACCAATTCCCAGCATTGCTTGAAGTTGGCTTCCTTCATTTTGATCTTTGCTACTAACTCTTATGTATTCCAATCTACGAACCTCCATTTTATTTTCCTTTTTCTTCTTTCCTTCCTATTCCTCCTAAAGTGTACTTTCTAAAATTTATTAGAAGTGTCTATTGGAAACATTTGTTATATAGGTGAATAATTCATATCCTTTCTTAAATATTCCAATTATATCCAAATAAGATTTGTATAAAAGTTGTAACTTCTAGACATTTATGTTTTTAATTTATTATTAATAAATTTATTAGTAGAAATCAGTCTAAAAGATAGTCTGTAATTTGAAGTATAAAAGATTATTGATTTATAGACACAAGGAGCTTAGTAATGAAAATTAGTTATATATTTATGCCGAGTTTCTACTATTATATAGTGAACTTATTAAAGCCTTTTTCATGTTCATTAACCAACTTATAAAAGGTCGTCTTTTTAACACCTAATTCTTCCATAGCTTTTACAGCTGTCATCTCTCCGGCCTTCCATCTGGTATAGATTTCAATAAAATTGTCTGTAGCCTGTATTTTTGGCCGCCCAAACGTTACACCATTCTTTAAAGCAACATCTATTCCCTCACGCTGCCGTTTTCGAATACGATCTCGTTCTTCCTGAGCCATCCAGGAAAGTATCTGTAAAACCAAGTCAGCAATAAATGTACCAAGACTATCTTTATATTGAGTGGTATCAAGCAACGGCATATCCATCACTACAATATCTGCTTGAATATTTTTAGTAATGTCATTCCATTCATGAAGTATTTCTACTTTGTTCCTGCCAAAACGATCCAGGGAATGAATGTAAAGAATATCTCCTTTTCGGATCATCCGTTTTAGCAACTGATATTGCTCTCTATTGAAATTTTTCCCACTTTGTTTATCCAAAAAGATATCTCGTTCATTAAGACCATTTTCCATCATGGCTTGAAGTTGACGTCCTTCATTTTGATCTTTGCTGCTTACTCGTATATAACCAAATTTTCTAACATCCATTTTTTACTCCTCTTCCCTTTTTTTTCTCTAATTCTATCAAATTCGTTCGGAAAAGTGTATGCAAAATAGAGAACGTTCGAATAATAATTTCATACTTAAACGGACGAAAAAAAGAAATGAAATAATAAAAAAATACCCCGTTCGGAAAAGTGTACTTTTACGAACGTCTTAAATAACAAATCATAAAAATCAAAAACACAAAAGTAGGGAAACCTCTCTCGAAGCTTCCCCTTATCAAACCGTATGTGACTTATTAAACCGTACATACTTTATTAAACGGTACGTGTCTTATCAAACTGTACATGACTTATCAAACTGTACATGACTTATTAAATCGCACATGTTTATCAAACTACACATGACTTATAATCCGTACGTGTCTTATCAAACTGCACATTACTTATTAAACTGTACGTGTCTTATCAAACTGTACGTGTCTTATCAAACTGTACGTGTCTTATTAAACTGTACATGACTTATCAAACTGTACATGACTTATCAAATCATACATGTTTATCAAACTACACATGACTTATAATCCGTACGTGTATTATCAATACTGTACATGACTTATCAAATCGTACATGTTAATCAAACTGCACATGACTTATTAAACTGTACGTGTCTTATCAAACTGCACATGACTTATCAAACCGTGCATATCTGATTAAGGCAACGGCCCGCCCATATGTTAAAATATTCATCAAGAGGATACGTTCCAGGTATTTTCCATATTTCGGAATTGGAAAGGAGTGTAATACTTTGCTCCTTTTTCTTTTGCTCTATTTCTTGTTCTTTGTATTTTATCTTTTGACTTCCTCTTTATTCAACTCAAGCATCATGATTTACACCACCCCCGCGGGTAGGCCGCTCTTGTCACTTCTTCATCATATGGTGCACGGGTACTCCAGAACTGAACTAAGAATGTACCTGTCACAACCTGCCATGCAGAAGCAAAAGCACTTGGTAAGGCTGCAAGCGGTGATAAGTGAGTGACTGCTCATGTGACTCCAAGACCTGAATTTTGAATTCCAACCTCAATTGCGTTTGTACGACAATCCTGCTCAGGTAACTTTGTTAACTTCCCTGCAAAGTACCCAAGTAAATAGCCAATGCTATTGTGTACAAGATGAAACAATAATAATGATTGCGACAATTGAAAATAACGGTAATATTGAAGCACCCTTTTCCGGATTCCTTAACAATCACCTGCAGGGCTTCACTCTCTTGATTGTGTTGGTTTAGCGTGGTATTACCTGTTACATCACCTTCTGTGAACCTTAAGTTACCTACTGTACCATTCACTAAAACTTTAGCTATAGCGATATTCCCTCAGACTATTCAAAATAGAGATTTCCTGTAATAATTCCTCTCCAACATTCGTTTCTATCACCTTTTTTCTCTCTAGTTCTTTATCCACCAATCTTTTTACTGATAATACATCTGTTCCATTTAGGAGAACATCTTCTTTTGAATTAAAATGTTTATGTGCGACGAGTTGCATACCGTAGGAATTATATAATAACGTGTATCCGGCAATACCTGTTTTTGATTGATAAGCCTTGGAAAAGCCTCCATCAATGACTATCATCTTTCCATCTGCCTTAATTGGATTTTCTCCCTCAATTTCTTTAACAGGAGTATGGCCATTTATGATATGACCTTGATCAGGATTAAGATCAAATTCTGTTAGGATTTTGCGGCAGGTTTCCTCTTGTTCACGTAAATAGTAGTATGGGTTCTTTCTCTCTTTATGAGTTTCCTTATCTTTAATGAAATACCGTTCAAAGGTTGTCATTTCTCTTTTCCCAAAGAGTGATGAATATTCTCCTGTCCATAAATACCAGACCATATCTGTCGAAAGATCATCTGTCTCTTCAGGATGTGCAAATGCATGTCGTAAATAATGTTCAAAAATATCAAGTAAATCACGACCTGCATAGGTTTTGTTTTCAATCTCCATTTTTTCCATATTTCCTTTTTCATCTAAAGGAATACAACCATGTAATAATAGGTTCCCGTTATATTTTAAATAAAGACTGCCTTTCTTCATAAGAAAATTCATATGTCTGGCCAGCTTTTCCGAATGTTGGACAGAAAATAACAATTTGTCCATCACTTGCTCTTCTTCCTCTGATAATTGATGTGATTGTTCTGGATTAACCGTTGCAAAGCAAGTATTTTCTAGTAGGTACGTCTTCCCATGAATCGTTATTTCATTTTTGTCATAATCAATTTTCTCTAGCAAAAGCCTTTCTGACATATTAAAGTTCGGTCGTCTCTTTATGATCGGCATTTCAAGTTTGAACTGAATCATGGCAATGGCTTGATGAATTTTAGTAATTTGTAATTGTTCATGATCAGATAGTTTTTTATCTGAATGTCTCTTTGGTCGAAAGGCTGGATTGTCCTTATAATATTTCTCCGCAAGATTAAGAAGTGGTCTAAGATTGATTCCATACACATCTTCAATAATATCCAAATTGTCGTAGCGAGCACTGATACGAATAATATTAGCGAGACAAACCTTTGAACCAGCAAAGGCACCTAGCCATAGTACATCATGATTTCCCCACTGAATATCAACCGAATGATAATTGATTAGAGTTTCCATGATTTTATCAGGTTCGGGTCCGCGATCATAAATATCCCCTACGACATGAAGATGATCCACAACCAATCTCTGAGTGCTGTAAGCAAGACCAGTAATAAGCTTATCAGCCTGTCCAAGGGAAATAATTTGCTGGACAATTTTTGTGTAATACTGTTCTTTATTTGCGGATTCATCTGTTTTGTATAGCAGCTCTTCTATAATATAGGCAAACTGATTAGGCAATGCTTTCCGTAATTTCGAGCGTGTATATTTGGAGGAGGCATAAGAAATAAGCTTAATCATACGATCAATGATTACTTTATACCATTGGTTTAATTCTTGTTCATTGTCAAAATTATTCCTAATTATCTGTAATTTTTCTTCAGGATAATAAACTATTGTCGCCAATTCAATAATTTCTTTTTCGTATAATCCACCGTTAAAAAGGTCTCTTATTTTCTCTTTTACTCTCCCCGAACCATTTCTTAACACATGTTGAAAGGCTTGATACTCCCCGTGTAAATCACTGACAAAATGTTCTGTCCCCTTTGGTAAATTAAGAATGGCTTCAAGATTAATAATTTCAGTTACCACTTTTTCTTCACAATCATATTTCTGGGCAAGTAAGTCTAAATATTTTGCGTTCAAAACTATGTATCCCCTTTCAAAATTCACCATTTATTTTTTCTTCTACTAGATTGAAATTAAATACTTATATTATAAGATAAACTTAAGGGTTCTGGTGCAAAGATTGTATTTATTTGAAAGAGGTATATAATTCCTAATGGAATCTGATCTTATGCATTCATTATGTCATTATGACCGATAGTCAAAAGAAAAAGAAGTACGCACTTTCAAAAAATGACAAATATGACATTTTGTCATTCGTCACTACACAACTTCACATCAAAATAGCGTAAATACTCCCATAAAGATCTGGCTTTCTTATTCTTAAAATTTCCAAGTATAGTATGTCGTGCTGCCGCCCAGTCTCATAGGAAAAAAGAGTCCTCATTTTATACGTATAAGTATTTTATTTTTCTTCAAAAAGAAGAGGGTTAATTAAATCAAAATTTTAAGAACATCTTTTAGTCGGCTGCTCAATGATTATGCGAGGGAAAGAATGGACAAAATTGTTAAAAAGTGGGAAAGTCTCATCCAGGGGTGAACGAATTATTGAAGGCCAAAATATCAGTACGACAATTTATAATAATAGTGATCTTATTTACAGTTGGAACTTCCATATTAGTTTACCCGGCAAGTATAGCAGCTGAAGCAAAGCAAGATGCATGGATTACGGCAATACTCTCTACAGGCATTGGTTTATTATTCATATGGTTATTTAGTGCTTTAGGTAGTATTGTCCCTCAATTAACTTTAATCGAAATGTGCATGAAACTTCTTGGTAAATGGTTAGGTACCATAGCTGCTATCATTTTTATTTCCTTTTTCTATTATAGTACTGCTGCATTACTATTCTATGTAGGGAATTTCTTGACAACACAAATGATGCCTGATACCCCGATGGTATTCCCAATTATTCTTTATTTAAGCATTTTAGTTCTGGGAGTTTACCTTGGAATCGAAACCTTCGCTCGTTTTGCAGAAGTAGTTTTCCCTATAGTAATATTACTTTTAATGATTTTATTCATCTTCATTAGCCCTCAGTTTGAATTTCAGAACATTCTGCCCGTATTTGAGGTAGGGATTAAGCCTATCATGCGGGGTGGAATTCTCTTTTTTAGTAACACTTTTCTGATGCCTATTACTTTATTAATGATTTTTCCCTCTCACCTAAATCAAACCAAACAAGGTAGAAAAGCGTTTATAATGGGGGTTTTTATCGGGGCGATTATACTTGACATCATAATTGTGATAAGTATTTTGGTTTTGGGGGATTACATCACTTCTATTGAAATGTATCCAAGCTACGTTTTAGCACAAAAAATTAATATCGGGGACTTTTTTCAACGGACAGAAGCTATCATGGCCATAATATGGTTTATCACGATCTATATCAAGATGACTATATATTTTTATGGAACAGTCCTAGGCCTTGCACAGATGTTGAAGTTACATGATTACAAACCAATTGTCCTTCCATTAGGGTTGACTTTAGTTCCTTTTTCCTTATTAATGTATCCAGATATAACTTATATGCAAAAATTCGAATCGACAAGTTGGGTACCTTATGGCTTTACGATTGGTATATTCCTCCCATTATTATTACTAGGTGCAGCTGTATTTAGAAAAAACATTCTTAAAGAAAACCTACAAAATCTAAAATCTTAATTAAAATCGATTCTTAAATATGTTCAATTTTTTATTGCGTTTTTTCTTACTAACCTTCTTTAGTTTTAAAAATCAGAGTTTTGTCTTTACTACACCTTATATAAGTTGGCATGTTTTAGATCAATTGTGACAAAAAGAATGTCAAGAAATTGTAAAGGAGGAGTACAGGCAGACTTTCAATGAAACTCACCTGCATTCCATTAATTTGGGTTTGTAAAGCAATGGAAAATAACGGCAATAGAATTATGTAGGGTTCTGTGCACAAAATCTTTAGTCTTGTTGCTAAATTTCCAAATTTTTTGCGTTTTTTCTCGCCATTAGACGCTTATAAAGCGGAAAGCCAATCATATAATACCCTGAAAATGATAGCAGAATTAGGGATAAACCTGCCATTGTTAGAGCACTGTATCTATACAGATTGCCAAAAGTAGATCCATCATGTAAAGAAATGAGAAAGCCTGAGTAATCTGGCTTTGTTGATAAAACTTTCCCAGTGCTCGCATCAATTTGAACTTCTTGATTGTTTTCTAAGCGAACACGGAATACATTTGAACCTGGGCTTAATTCTATTCTAAAGATATCTTCAACCGATTTTATACCTGGAAGTTCCTGAGAAGTCGTAATGGAGATAACCTTTTCAATAGGTATCGATTTACTAGGATCTGCTTTAACCCCTGTCTTTAAATCAGTACCTAATCCAAGTGGAATATAATACACTAGCAAAAGTCCTGTTACAGCGATAAACATAAAAACAACCGATAAAATCAGTCCAGCCCATTTATGTACTTTTCGGCTAAATTGATACAAGCTTAAAGTTTTCGACAATTTCCCATCACACTCCTTGTCTTTCTTTTCAATTAAACATCACCCATCAATTCCGAAGCCGTTGTTGATTCCATTAACCTTCTTTCCATATTGAAAGTTGGTTCTGGTGCAAACATCGAATTTCCTAAACCAAAACATCTATCTTCTATTTCCTTTTTGAACTAACTTCATTTTTTTGATATTGTTGATGTCAAAATGAAATAGACCTTATGCTACAAACGAAGCGTCCATGATTTGGTATACCTCCATATAGAAAAGCAAAATAAACAAGCCCTCCATAGGGAGATCTCAATGGTTAGGTCGTATATATTATACTGCCTAATTGCATTTATGGGAGATGAGTTTTCATGTTTATTTTCTTTATAAGTCTGTGAGCTAGTTAATGAAATATCTTTGTCTCAGGTCCAATTAATGCTCCAATAGTGTAAATAATTTCTTTTGAACATGTGAAACAGAAAACATCCAGTTAATTTATACGTTAAAACGAGCAACAATAACAACATATATAATAATAATAATATATATGTTGTTGTATATTACAAAGTTAAAAACAACATAGTTCACATTGTTAACTTATCATTTTGAAAATTAATTGAAATAGAAACGTGACATTCTATTCAAACATCACATCTTTGCAATATCATTATGTGTGTAAAAAGAAATTATCATCATTTTGTTGAGTGTCTTCTTTAACTAAAGCGCCCTTTAATTGAAAAAGACGTTCCAATAAGGATAGTCCATTAATATTATTAATTCTTTTTTTGTAACGAGTCCAACTTTTCTTCAATACGATTTAATTGTTCTTTTTTCTTTTTTAAAGAGCGCCAAATCCTTTATAGCTAGTTAAGATATATACTAGTTTTGTAACAAATAATAAACCCTATAGTAACTAAAGGGTCAAGGGTAAACTCATTTTTTTAGCACTCTTAATTCTATAAGGAACTGTTCTTCTCTAAGTTTCACCCTATTCGTAAAATGATTTAATTTTTTTGATATTAAAAGGATACCTATAACTCCTTATCTCTTATCTCGTATAAAAACTTTAAATTCAATGCATACATCCTACTTATAGATCTTTTTGATTAACATTTAGTTCAATCAAATTACCATCTGGGTCGGCACAGAAAATTTGTGCGAATCCACTTTTTCCGTATGGTTTTTCAAGGATTTCAACTTCATTCTGTTTTAACCATTTAAGAGTGTCATAGTAGTTCTCGACTCTAAGGGCAAAGTGACCTTCTCTGCTGGATAGGCTTTTATCCTCACGAATCGTCTGTGAAGAGGGATCGACTATTAAGTGTAGTTGATGTCCCTCTATTTCATACCAGGCACCTGAAAAATCAAAATCAGGACGCTGTATTTCTTTTAAACATAAAGTTTTACCATAGAATTTTTTTGCTCTTTCCAAATCTGTCACAGTTAGACTTACATGATGGAGGCATTTATATTTAATCAAAACCTTCACTTCTTTCATTTCAACTAATTTTTTTTTACCTTAGTCGTTTTGTGGCTAAGATGACCCCTCGCACCGCATCTGGAGCTTGATCGGTTAATTTAAACAATTCGGTAAATAGAATCAATAATCCTTCTTCAACTAACTGCCCATTTAGTTTAACAAGAAAAAAGCCACCTAAAGATGGCTCCCGGATCTTCAAGTAACGCCCCCTTAGTTCAAGATTGGCTTTGCTAAAATCGAATTTAGTTTGTTGTTGTAGAGAATGGAGATGGTTGTTTTTCCCATTTAGTAGGTCCTTCACCTACTTCAATAAACTTTCTCCAATAATCTCCACTTTGTTTATCAAAAATGATGATGTTGCTTTCATTGGGTGAGATTAGTTTATACAACTATTAATCAGTTGAAAAACATTGATTTTTATTCTATTACTTCGACATCTTTTAGCTTTGCTCAATCGCTAAAATGTTACCGATCATTCATGTATTTTGAAAAATTTCAAATCCGACTTGAAGTAGTAAGAATATTTTGTTATATTAGTATCAATTAAATAATTTTCCCTTCTATAAATTTTGAAGAGAAGATAGAGGAGCAAAAACCATTAGTACACAATGCGAGGATAATGAGGTCCAATGACTATTGTGGAAAGGGGAATTTGCCGAAGTGGAAAGAATCTCATGTTCTTAAAGCTGGTTCTGTTATTGAATAAATGCGGGACTGTCATATAGGAAACTATATGGAGGGCTATCTTATGCAATGGTAACGACTTTTGATAAATTTTGTTCCTACTGCAACAGCGAATCCCTCGTTGTTGCTTTTTTGCGTTTCCTTTTGAATGGCTCTAACAACATCTATATTTTAAATAATAATATTAAAGGGTGTGAAGTTATGAATTTTGGGCAAGTTTTAACAGCAATGGTTACCCCATTTGATCGTAATGGCGAGGTTGATTTTAACGCTGCGAGAAATTTAGTTAATTATTTAGTCACTAATGGTTCTGATGGATTAGTTATAGCTGGTACAACTGGAGAGTCTCCTACATTAACAGCAGAAGAGAAAGTGGATTTATTCAAAATTGTGGTAGAAGCTGTCGCTGGAAGAGTACCAGTTATAGCTGGTACTGGCTCAAATAATACGAAAGCGTCTATCAGCTTAACTAGGCAAGCAGAAGAAGCAGGAGTGGATGGGATTATGCTCGTTACTCCGTATTATAACAAGCCTTCTCAAGAAGGATTATTTCAGCACTTTAAAGCAATTGCCCAATCAACCCTATTGCCGGTAATGCTTTATAATATCCCAGGACGAAGTGCTGTAAACATGTCAGTAGAGACAATTGTTAATCTCTCAAAGATAAACAATATTGTGGCAGTAAAAGAAGCAAGTGGCAACTTAGATACCATGACACAAATCATTAGCAAAACACATAGTGATTTTACGTTATACAGCGGCGATGATGGGTTAACTCTTCCGGTTTTAGCCATCGGTGGAACAGGAATTGTTTCGGTTTCCTCACACATCATTGGCAATGAAATGCAAGAAATGATCAATTTCTTTAAAAATGGTGATGTCCGTAAAGCTTCTTCTGCACATCGTAACCTTCTCCCAATAATGAAAGCATTATTTACTGCACCAAACCCATCACCGGTAAAAGCTGTATTGAATATGAAAGGGATAAATGTAGGAGATGTCCGCTTACCATTGGTCCCTTTAAACAATGAAGAAAAAAGAACTCTGCAAAGAGTCCTGCAACCTATTAATATAGAAGTACTTGCTTAAGGGAACACAAACTGGCATTCACTTATTCATCCTGAATCTGGATGCCCTAGAACTGAGCCCTTTACAGTTGTTTTTAGATTTATCAAATTCACAATCTAAAAACTCTAATATTATATAAACAAAGGGGCAACGCCCCTTTGTCTTTCTTAAAGATAGCCTTTTTCTTTCAAACTTATATGGTTTTCTTTATGGGTTACAATTAATGGAAAGAAGTGATATTCCTAGGGTCTTCCCCGCCTCAGCAATTCTCCTTGTAACTTCTATATCTTCTTTGCTTGGTGTTGGGTCGCCAGAGGGATGCTGATGACTGACGATAATAGAGGCCGCGTTGTTTAAAATAGCGGATTTCATCACCTCTCTTGGATGAACAACACTTCATTTAAACTTCCCACGTGTGCCCGGTGTAGCCCTATAACCTCATTTTTTGTATTAAGCATCATGACAAGAAATACCTCTCTGTCCTCATCTGCAATATAGGATGCCGCTAGCTTCTCTGCATCCATTGGGGAAGTTATTTTGTATGCGGCAAAATCTTTTTGCTTCCCTGATTTCCTATCTGATTCGTACAACTTCAAAGATAGATTCTAAAGTCATTCCTCATTCTCCTTTGTAATTTTGATTTTGGATTTTGCTTTTTCTTTGTTTCTTGAGTGTTTTAAAGGTTGTTTCCTTTCCTCCTTTACTTTTTAATTTTGCGTTATCCATTTTAAAGCCGAGGCGCTGATGTTCCCCAAAGGGGGATGATTTTTCCCTTTTGCAAGGAGACCGAAAAACTCGCATAGACGACTGGTCAAGGGCGGTTTAAGCACAAAAGTTTTTTATGCTACTGGCGACTTTAAAAAAGTTTTATGCCCCTTGACCGATTGGCTAGACGTCTTCGTTTCCAGCCGGAAAGGTTCGGGTACCTGCCGGATAGAAATGTAGCCGGCTTGCGCTGTTTTACGATTCGGATTCAAAAGGAAAAAGCATAATAAAAAGCAGCCATAAATGGCTGCTTTCCTTTTGATCTTTATTCTTTTATCTTGGAATCTTTTGAACTGTACAGTTTCCGGCTCGTTCGGTATGGCGGCATCCGGCAAATGAAACAGGAACTTACAGAATGTAGGAGAAGACCATACAGACTATTGTTATCGGTTCATTTAATGCCGAAGCGACACTTACAGAATGACAAAAAGTCGCTATTTCCTTTCTGATCAGTCTGTCGTGCAGCCGCTTTAAGGATGCTCTGGAATTACATTTAAAAAGAAAAACCTTTAATCTTGAATAAAATAGTCAGCCTAAATGCTACCTTGTAATCAATGTAGAGGGATATCCAGTCAGTTCAATAAAAGTTCATACTAACTTTTATATAAAACGTTCGTAAAAGTGTTCATTATGATCGCTTTATATTTTTTAATAAAGTGTTTGAAAAGAGTTAAATGGTTAGCACATCCCTTATAGGGGCCCTGCCAACGAAAGACATAATTATACGCTAGATGTCGGTTAATTTTTATTCTATACTTCGACATCCTCAAAGTGATTCTTTTTATTTTTATATCCAGCAAAAGTACTAAGAGCTATTGCTAAAAGAGAAAGTACCATTAGCGTTCCGGATATAGGACGTGAGAAAATTTCTAAGAAATTGCCTTTATATAATCCTAATGTCTGAAGCAGTGATTCTTCCATCATTTTTCCTAATATAAATACTAATGCAATAGGGGCAACTGGAATTTCGGCCTTTTTTAAAAAATAGCCTAATAAACCAAAAACTAGTAACCCGCCAACATCCCAAAGACTATTGCTGATAGAGTATGTACCAACTATAGAAACTGCGATGATAATAGGGAAAAGCATTTTGAATGGAACACTTGCTATTTTCGCCCAGAATTTGGCCAGAGGCAAATTCATGAACAATAAAAGCAGATTACCAATAAACATACTTGCTATAACTGCCCAAACAAAATCAGCATGACGAACAAACAACGTTGGACCTGGCTGTAAACCATGTAAAACAAATGCTCCTAGTAATACAGCCATTGTTGCTGAACTAGGAATTCCTAATAAAAATAACGGGATTAACGCACCAGCTGTAAAAGCATTATTTGCTGTTTCCGGTCCTGCAACACCCTCAATAGCTCCCTTACCAAAACGTGATGAATCTTTCGCTAATCTTTTCTCCATTGAATATGATAACAAAGACGGAACAACAGAACTTATTCCAGGAATTAGACCCAAGAAAAACCCTAAAACTGTTCCTCTCCCTATGGACATAACAGAGGGACGGATTTCTTCCCGACTTGGAAGTAAACCTTTGACCATAGGTGGCTTTTCAGGCTTTTTCATCTGTTGTTCTAGACCTAATAAGATTTCAGATAGACCAAAAAGCCCCATCGCGATTGTTACAAAGTCAAATCCGTCTATCAGAAAAGGTGTTCCAAATGTAAATCTCATATCACCAGAGCTTGGGGCAATTCCAAACATGGCTAAGACTAATCCGATTAAAACTGCTATGATGCCACGAATAATAGATTTCCCTGCAAGCCCTACTACCATGGTCATACCGAATAAAATTAAAGCAAAATATTCTGGAGGTCCAAAAGAGAGTGCAAATTTAACGAGATGAGGCGCTATAAATGCCACCCCAATTATGGCAACTACTCCACCAACGAATGAGCCAATTGCTGAAATCCCAAGCGCCACACCTGCACGGCCCCTTTTGGCCATTGGATAACCGTCAAGACTTGTTATAACGGAGGCTGCTTCCCCTGGTACGTTCACAAGAACAGTTGTAATCGTTCCTCCATACATTGAACCATAAAATATTCCTGACAACATGATAATGGCTGAAATGGGATCCATTGCAAATGTCATTGGTATTAGAATCGCAGTTCCTGCACTTGGTCCCAATCCAGGCAATATACCTACAAGCATTCCAACTGAAACACCTATTAAACAAAACATTATATTTTGCCAAGATAAAGCTGTTTCAAATCCTGACATCAATAACTGAAATGTATCCACCCTTTCCCCCCCTTACCATCCCCAAATGTTAGTTGGTAATGGAATATCCAAAATTGTCTTGAAAACTACAAATAATATTAGTGTTACTGAAGTTGCTGTACTAAGCGAGGTAGTCCACTTAAAATCAGGTATAAGAAGAATGAGCATAATAAGAATACTGGAAACGATAAATCCCAAATGAGGTGAAATAAGGATAAATAATAAAATGGAAAGGACAACTTTTAATACACTGATTAAAATTTTTCCTTTTGGAAGAACATCTGAAAAGGTAATTCTATTATTTTTCCTTAAGGAGTCAAGGATAAACAATATAGAAAAAACTCCAAGTAAGCCACTTAACCACAATGGAAAAAATCCTGGACCTGGCCCATACTGACCATAATATTCATACTTAAGTGAAGAATTAAACATAAAGATCGAAAATAATAATATAAAAACCCCAACCCATACACCATAATTTTTCATTAGAACAACTCCTTTCTTGGAGATAACTAATTTATGCAATAAACTCTTTTAAAAATACCCGGTTCACAGGAAGAACCGGGTATTAATTTTTTTACCAGCCGATTAAATCTTTTATATCTTCAATATCATTTTTATCTTTTTCTAATAATTTCATATAATCATCGCCATTAACATAATGAGTCTGAGTTCCTAATTCTCTCATCTTTTCTTCGTGTTCGGCATTCTTTGCAGCATTCGCTAACGCTTTTTGGAGTACTTTAATTCTTTCCAGATCTACTCCAACTGGTGCTGCTAACCCTCTAGTTGATTGAGAGATAACTGGTTCAAAACCAGCTTCTGCAACTGTAGGAACATCTGGCAGGAAAGGTGATTTTCCCTCAGCCGTCACCGCTGCAACCTTTAATTGCTTTTCTTGATGCATTGGGTAAGCTTCGCCAACACTGGTAATTAATACATCAACGTGTGCACCTAAGAAAGCAGCTCTAGACTTAGCAGTACCCTCAAATTGTATTGCTCTAAATTTCGTACCGAGTTTTTCGTTTAATTTTAATGTAACTAAATGATCATCCCCAGCCACTCCAGTTGCTGTTGTGGTTACTTCATTTTTTTTTGCATACTCCACTAATTCTTCAAAGTTTGAAAATCGGTTGTCGTTCACTCGAATTGCTACAGCACCAGGATCAGCAACGTGATTTCCTATTGTTTGAAATTTATCTAGATCAATTTGCTTCTCCATTGTTGGATTGACTAATCCACTTGCAAGATTAGGGGAGTTAAGAAATCCTATTGTGTATCCATCAGGCTTGGCATTGGCAATTCCATTCCATCCAACCCAGCCGCTGCCACCTGGTTTATTAATGATATTTACTGTAACCCCTAACTCATCCTCCAAGTATGGCTGAAGTGTTCTAGCTGTAGTGTCTGTTCCTCCGCCTGCATCAAAAGCTACAATTATGTTTAACGGCTTATTAGGAAAATTATCCTTTTTACTTGATGAAGGATTCGAATTAGCTTCCTGAGTACTTGAACATCCAGCCAGAATACTGAAAATTAAAATTGCCATGAAAACGAAAGAAATAACTTTTTTCATTTAGAATCCCCCCTAATTTATAGTTTAAATTGTTTTCTTAACTAGATAACTCTTTAACTAATAAAATAGTTAAAAGGATTTATTCACCCTGAAAATTCATTTAGGGCTGTAAGCAAAGCCTTTATATATCCCACTGAATAAGCAAACCCTATACTAGATGAACTCCATCCAATATTTGAATTAGACCATTTTACATCTGTATCAGGTAAATCTCCTTCCATAATAGGAACATGATCAGGATTAATACAGCCTTCATATCCGACCTTCTTGAGCTCTAAAAGAATCTTAAACATATTCAAGTCACCGTCATCTAATAAAGCTTCTTCAAATGCTTTTGCTGTAGCAAGACTTCCTCTAACATTTCTAAAGTGGATAAGAAATAATCTACCTTTACGTCCGTAATGATTAATCTCATCTAAAACTAGTGAACTTCCACCTTCTTCAGCTCTTGTTCCGACACAATAAATATAACCTACATTTTTGTTAGGAAATTCATCAATTATTCGATGATAACCCAGTCCGCCAAATGGACTGTCCGGATGCGGTGTATCGGATGGATGCATACCTATTTTGACATCGTAATCTTGTGCTATCGGAACGATTTGACTATATACTTCATTAAATCTCTCTCTCCACTTGATGCTTTCCTCCAGAGTAGGAGTAATCGCCTTTTCTTTTGTAAATCCTAAACTTTCTCCTCTAGAAATTGCACCTCCACGCTGATAGGCTGTATATGGAGTTGATAATCCCTGGTAAACGTCTCCTGCAAATCTTTGTCTAACAATTTTAATCCCTGCTTCGCCGAAGACCTTCACTGAATTGACAGCGTTTTCAATTGTGTGCTCACTACCTTCACCGTCATTCATAAAGTTTTCTGTAATATTAGGTAACGTTACACGATTAATATCAAGACCCCATGATCGAATCCTTCTCTTTTGCTTTAGCAAAGCGTCAAGGTCTGGATAGCCCTGTTCCTTAACACCAGGAAAGGATGATCCATTACCAAAGTCAACACAATCAACACCTAATTGACTCATCTGTTTTAAATCTTTATCGGATAAATCAAAGTAATTTGCAGTCACTGAAACCTTCATCAAAACGAATCACCTTCAATTCTATTATTTTTAAGTAAAAGTGCTATTTTATGAAAACAGTTTTTATTGCAGTGAAAAATTCTTTTGCTGCCTCACCTTGCTCACGCGAATGGGAACTTGATTGTTTCATTCCCCCAAATGGTGCTTGAAGCTCAACTCCTGCACTTTCTGCATTAATTCGGACAAGCCCAGCCTCCATTTCTTCAACAAACGAAAGCATACTTTGAATGTTGCTTGTATAAATAGAAGCACTTAAACCAAACCTCACGTCATTAGCAACCTCTATAGCGTCTACAAGAGTATCTACTTGAATAAGCGCTATGACTGGTCCAAATATTTCCTCTTGAGCAATAGTCATTTCAGAAGTAACATTTTCAAAGATAGTTGGTTCTACAAAGTGTCCTTTTTCATAAGCATCTCCGGTCAACTGTTTGCCGCCGATAAGTAGAGTTGCCCCTTCTTGATTCCCTTTTTCGATGTATGACAATACTGTTTTAAGTTGACTTTCATTGGCACATGGTCCCATCCAAATACCTTCTTTTAAGCCATCACCAACTGTAATTTCCTTGACTTTAGCTACCAGCTTTTCTTTAAATGTTTCATAAACTTTGCTTTCTACTATCACACGGCTTGTCGCTGTACATTTTTGTCCTGTGGATTTAAATGCTCCACTAATTGTTCCTTCTACTGCAAGTTCTAAGTCCGCATCTGCAGCAACAATAACTGGGTTTTTCCCGCCCATTTCAAGTTGATACTTTGCACCACGGGCTAAAGCTCCTTGACCAATTCTTTTCCCTACTTCATTTGATCCTGTAAATGTAATCGCGTTTACATCTGGATTATCAGTAAGTGCTTGACCGATAACTGAACCTGAACCAGTAACTAGATTTAGTACACCTGGAGGGATTCCTGCTTCTTCAAAACATTCGATAACTTTTGTACATGTAACTGCAGTTTCTTGTGCAGGTTTAATTACAACACTATTTCCATAGATAAGGGCAGGTGCTATTTTCCATATCGGAATAGCTACAGGAAAATTCCAAGGTGTAATAACGCCTACCACTCCCAAAGGCACACGACTTGTAAACATTAATGCTTTACTATCAGTTGATGGAATGACATCACCTACTTTACGCATTCCTTCTCCAGCATAATATCGAAGGATTGCGACTCCTCTTGCTGTTTCACCTTTTGCTTCAGGTAAAGTTTTACCCATTTCACGAGTCATACATTCAGCAATTTCATCTACTTTACGTTCTAAAACATTCGCTGCTTTATGCAAATAATTTCCTCGTTCATTACCTGATAATTTTCTCCATGTTATTTGTGCATTTTTGGCAGCTGAAACAGCTTGATCTAACTCTTCCTTTGTTGACATTTGAACATAGCCTACAACATCACTATTTGCGGGGTTCAAACTTGCTTGTACTTCCCCGCTAGAAGATGCTACCCATTGACCATTCAAAAAGTTTAAGTATGTTTTTGTCTTTATTTCTATAGTCATTGTTATCCTCCATTCAAATAAAACTCATTGCTAGATTACTTTCTCTTGCAATTCAAGCAAACGCTTACATATTTAATCTCTCATTGACTAACAACTGATCTCTTTATTGTCTGCAGGATACTTTTCCAATGCATATTTAATAATTGTTTCTAGTTGCTGATAGTGTTCCTTCTCTACAGGTATCACCGGCGGACGAACTGTATTCACTACTGGTAATCCTATAACTTCCATACCTGCTTTAATCAATGATACTGCATAGCCTTTTCTAGCCTTGCGAATTCGGTTAATTGGTAAAAGAATATCCACATATATATCTCGTACAAGGTGATCATTACCTTCCAACAACGCTTTGTAAAATTGTTTTGAAATATGCGGAAGATAATTTGACATTGCTGAAGAATACGAATTATATCCTATTGGCGCATATGCCGGCATTGTAATTTCAGCAAACGGCATCCCATTTAACCATTCAAGTCGGTCACCAATTGTTTGCGTTAGTTCAAGATTCAACTCCATATTACCGTGCCCATCTTTAAGCCCGACAATCTGTTGGTAATCTAATAATCTTTGTAGAGTATCTAATTGTAAAATTGCATTATCACGTTGATAAACAATTGCATTTAAGTCACTATTCTCGACAATTGTTTTATAATAGTTGAACAAACCCTCTTGCTCACCTTCAATTAAATATGGGGGTAGAATTAAATAGCCATCAGCACCTAAATCTTCAGATAGTTTCACTACCTCAACAGCATGTGAAATATTTCCTCCTACCCCTGTATACACAGGAACCTTTCCTCCTGCCACAGACATAGCTACTTCAACCATAGCTTGGTATTCCGCTTTGTTTATTGCATGGAACTCGCCTGAACCACAAGCGATAAAGATGGAAGAGAGTCCCTCTTTCACTAAGAATTCAATATTTGCCGCTAAAGCTTTTTCATCTAATTTCCCATTCTCATTATAAGGAGCAGTTGGAAAACCTAGGATACCCGTTGGTACTGCTTTTCTTTCGATTGCCATCATTGTGACCTGCCCTCCCAAATTAACTTTTTTTATTTAGATAATACTTACACTAGGAAACTAGCTATCAGGTTTTAAACTTTTAATTGCTTTCTGTCTAACATAATTAAGATGGTGATACATACTGGCATATGCTGCTATTGGATCACGTTTTTCAAGTGCATTATATATTTCAATATGCTGGCGCATTGTCTCTTTTAAATCCCTTTCTTCCAACGGGATTTTTTCTAATATTTTGTGATGAAACTGTTGCAAGGGATTTATGACGCCTTCAAACAAAGCATTTTTGGCACTCTGTGCAATAATCATATGAAATTCTTTATCTTCTTCGGAAGAATCTTCTGTTGTTAAAAGTTTCATTCTATCAATCGTTCCTTTTAATTTAGCAAGATCTTCATCTGTTATTTTTTCAGCCGCTAACGTTACTAGACCCAGCTCTAATGCGACTCTGATTTCACAAATTGAAAGCAAATCACCAGCTGAAAGTGCTAACATCATTGAGAAAGGTCCGCTACCTACTTTTTTTGAAAAGAATGTTCCATTTCGCGTTTTACGGTTAACAATCCCCATAACTTCTAAAGAAGTTAAGGCCTCTCGTATAACTGGTCTACTCACATTACAGATTTCCATCAGTTCAAACTCTGAAGGTAATCGTTCCCCAGGTTTTAGTTGACCAGTCATAAGTAAATCGATTATTTCATCAATTACTTGTTTTGACAGTGATTTTCGATAGACTGATTTTATATTACCTTCAAATTCTTTTTTTTCTCCCAAAACACTTCCTCCTTTTTGAAAGTGGTGAGAACTTTTATTTTTTTATTTGTTTAATTGTCTTTTTGTTTATTTGTAAGACAATTTAATTCCTAATTAAAATTGTAAGACAAATAAAATTAACTGTCAATTCTAAAAATATAAAAAATTCAAATTTTACTTGCATTCATCTAAAAAGAAATCCAAATCCTGAATAAAATAGGCTGTATCTAACAGTGGTCCAGCTGTTTTTGCAAGGAGAACGAAAAGCACGCATAGGCAATCAATCAAGGGATAAGCACAAAAATTTTTTATGCTGCAAGCGCCTTTAAAAAGTTTTTTGTCCCTTAATCGATTGACTCGCCGTCTTTGTTTCCGGCTGAAAACGTAGTCGGCTTGCGCTGTTTTACGATTCGGATTCAAAAGGGAAAGAATAATAAAAAAGCAGCCATAATTGGCTGCTTTCCTTTAAATCTCTTATTCTTTTATCCAGCTTTTCTTAAGGTTTTCGGCTCGTTCGGTATGGCGGCTTGCCGCATGTGGAACAGGAACTTACGGAATGTAGGCAAAAGCCTTACAGACCATAGTTATCGGTCCATTTAATGCCGAAGCGACACGAACAGACTGCCAGAAAGTCGCTCTTTCCCTTCAGATCAGTCTGTTGTGCAGCCACCCAATTATTTTGGGCATTTTCATCTAAAACAGCAGTACTTATTCCTGAAGAAAACAGACAGTCTTAAGACTTCCTTGGTCTACAGGCTTGCTGTAATAGGTGTTCTGCCGAAAAAATCGGATAATTATACTGTAAGTAATTTCCGACTTAAAAAAGGCGACTTCCTTACGTTGATGTTTACCAAGTTGTTCTTTAAAATCTATCAATTATAAATTCATAATCCCCATCTGGATTATTATCGTAAAGCATCTCTCTTAGAAAATAGGCTAAATGTCTATTCATCTCATATAAATTATTAAGGCAATCATTTAAATGATCTAAATCCTTCTTTAAATAGCCTCCATTCTTATAATTTTTCCAAGCCTCTGTAACATTATTCAAGACCATTCTAGGTGTAATACCGTTTGTACCAAAGCCAGTGTTATCCATTACATTTCCATCCCGAATATATTGTCTCACTTCAGGAATATAATCTAATGCTACAATTGCCTCTCTATATTGGCTTATCTCATCTTCAACAGCTTTTGAAATTCTATCTACTAAATTCTTGTTTAATTTATCTATTAAATCAATATTTTTTAAAACTTCCTCTATCGAAGAAGCATTTGAAACATATTTTTGAATCGGAGAATCTTTTATTTTAGATTTGTCTTGAATTTTCATAGCTAATTCTAGAGAATCAGCTATCTTTTCCAATATATCGTAATGATACTCGAACATAAAGAAACCTTAAAATACGTTCCTACCTTATATTTGGAATTAAACTTTTTGTGAGGTTCTTCAACTATCGGGGTGCTTTCCTTAAAGAATCGGCTGCAATTTACTGAACTCCCTCGATAACTAAGAAATATCTCTTAAAAATGAAAGCAGTCAAAAGCCTATCTTGTGTGAAAAATTGATAAAACCATTACTTTTTGTTTATCTTTTTCTATAATTAAACGTTTGTTTAAAAATTTAAGCAAACATTCATATATTAATTATGGAACGATAATTATCTGAGGAATTTTATTTAAGTTTTAAACGGATAAAACAAAAAGAGTGAGTGTCCCTTTATGAACGACCCTCACTCTATTCGTAAGTAATAGGAATCAACAGTGTTACCTTACTATCGTACTTCAGCTAACACTTCGCTTTAATTCGTCACAGGAGTTGCTATTTAAGAAATAATTTTTTCTTTAGGGATCGGGATAGTGTCTTCTCTAACCTCTTCCTTTAAAGCTTTGAATAATGACCAGCACATGACCACCATAATAATTGCAAATGGGAATGCAGCTGCGATGGAGGCAGTTTGTAGTGCCTGCAAACCACCTGCCAAAAGTAATACCGCGGCAACCATTGACTGAATAATCCCCCACGTAACTTTAATTTTATTTGAGGGGTCTAAATTGCCTCTTTCGCTGAGCATACCCAACACAAAAGTGGATGTATCAGCTACCGTTATATAATAAATCATCATGACTGCAAAGCCTACGATACTTAATAAAGAACTTGCGGGTAGATATTCAAAAAAACTAAAAACGGATAAATCAACATTTGAAGTAATTTGTGTTGCTAATTCCTTTTGACCTAAGTTATGAATCATATGAAGAGCTGATCCTCCAAAGATGGAAAGCCAAGCAAACGTACCAAGTGATGGGACGAATAATACTCCAATGACAAACTCCTTTATAGTCCTTCCTTTAGAAATTCTGGCAATAAACATACCTACAAACGGGGCCCATGCGATCCACCATGCCCAATAGAATAAAGTCCAACTCCCAATCCACTTGCTGTCATCAAAAGGTCCTAAGTTTAAACTCATATCAACGAAATTACTTGCATAGCCGCCCATAGTATTAAAAAACACTTTAAAAATCGAAGAAGTAGGTCCCAGTACTAAGACCAAGAACATGATGAAAAACGATAGGATCATGGCCGTGTTGGATAAATATTGAATCCCTCTTTTTAATCCAGTGGATAGTGAGATTATGAATAGAATAGTAGCAATGGAAATAACGATGATTTGAACAAAAAGAGTATTTGGAATACCAAATAAAGCATTAAGTCCAGCTGAAATTTGTTTGGCACCCAAACCAAGAGAGGTAGCTATACCGAAGATGGTGGCAAAGACAGCAAGGATATCAATGGTTTTCCCAATCGGACCATGGATTTTCTCCTTTAAAAGAGGATAAAAAGCAGAACTCACTGATGCTGGTAATCTTCTGTTAAATTGGAAAAAAGCAAGGGCTAACCCAATGACTGTGTAGATAGCCCAGGGATGGAAACCCCAATGAAAAAATGTATACTCCATCGCTAGATTAGCAGCCGCTTCTGAATTCCCTTCTCCAGAAGGTGGACTCGTATAATGAAATACAGGTTCTGCAACACTCCAATAGATAATTCCTACACCCGTACCTGCACCAAAAAGCATAGCTAACCAGGATGCTGTCTTAAATTCCGGTTTGTCTGTTTCCTTTCCCAACCTAATATGACCGAATTTAGAGAATAGTAAGTAAACTGAAAATATAACAAAAAAGATGGCTGAACTAAGATAAATCCACCCAAAGTAGTCAAGGGTACCATTAAAAAAAGCAGTGGAAATCGTTGAGAGGCTCTCTGTAAAAAAGATCCCCCAAATTATGAAAGCAACCGTTAGTAGGACTGAAACATAAAAAACGATATTTTCGTTTATCCTCTTTTTACTCATATTAACTCCTCCTTTATTTCGATAAAAGTGGTTCCTGAGTATTCGGTGGTGCGCTTCATCCCTTTTCTTTTGCACGAATTCGAAAAAAAATGTGTGTAATAAAATATTATTTTACATTCAATTCCTCCTATTCGAATTTTTTTTAACAACCCTAATCAAGATAATACCATAATCACAATTAAAATTAACTAATAATTTTAAATATTAGATATTTTCTAAAAAAAAACAATTGTTTAAACATTAAAAAGGTCACTATTAAATTGCATTTATCGCACTTTTTTGTTAAATTTTTACGCACAATTCCCACTTTAATCTTGTACGACTATTCAGTATAAGCCTTAGGCTTGTAACGCTCGAGGGACATCTGCATAAATGATCGACCCCAGGTTCATCCGCACACCTTCAAACGTATTCTGGATCACGCCTGTGACCATCCTAATCCATCTCAAAGAGTGAAAGCTCGACCGGATAGTTAGAATTCACAAAAATATCTAACTACAAACGAACGGACGGTGGATCCACCGCATACTTGTGGATAAAAACAAAAAAGCATCTGATCATTGATCAAACACTTTGCTAAACGCATATGGA
Organism: Bacillus sp. V2I10; assembly: GCF_030817055.1. Lineage (NCBI taxonomy): Bacteria > Bacillati > Bacillota > Bacilli > Caryophanales > Bacillaceae > Bacillus > Bacillus sp. V2I10. The sequence goes on from NZ_JAUSYV010000002.1 coordinate 162,518, forward strand.
TATATGAATAATATGCACTCGTGGATATTCACGTTTACCACAGTTGCACATACCATATGTTCACTATATTGGATTCAAAAAATTCTCTATAGCCAAGAAAACATTACGCCTATATTACTGCCCGTTAATGTATAAATTTCATTAATTAATAAAGTTCCATTTCTCTTTTGTAAAAAGAACTTCTTACTTTTCGAGATTCATATTGTTTGAAATTTATAATTTCGATATTCAACTTCTTAGTTCCGATATTACCTATTATCGGAACTTTTTATTGGAGGAGAAATTTTGATAAAATTAGGAATTGGACAAGTTAATTGATCACTGATTCACATGTTTCTCTCATAAATAGAAGGACTGGATCCATGTAAGCGACTTCATTGATGATATAGAGTGCTATTTTATGTTACACTCAAAATTAATTATAGTAAAACTGAGGTAGGTGTTAAATATTGAAAAGACAAAAAGAAAAAAATAAAGAAAAGCAAAGTGTTCGGATGATGTCTTACTTTATTAATGCAACTGCTGATATTATCAAAGAAGAAGGGATTGATAAAGTTACAATAAGAAAAATCGCTGATTTAGCAGGTTATAACAGTGCAACGATTTATAACTACTTTGAAGACTTATCCCACCTCATTTTCTTTGCTTCTATGAGGTTTGTAAAAAAATACACGGATGCTTTACCAACGTATCTTGAGAAAGCACGAACACCCTTAGAAAGATATTTTTTGATTTGGGAATGCTTTTGTAAATATTCTTTTGAATCTCCACAAATCTACTATGCAGTATTTTCGGCTAATTTAGGTACTCACCCTATTAATTTAACAAAATATTACGAATACTTCCCAACTGATTTGTTAGCATTTCCAGATGAAATAAAGCCCATGCTTTTAGAATCTAATTTATCTAAGAGAACACTTATTGCCTTTAACCAATGTATCAGCGAGGGATACATTCAAGAGATGAATGCTGAACGAATTGCAGAAAGTCATTATTTAATCTGGCAGGGAATGCTTACGCTGTTTATCAATAAAAGATCTACTTATACTGTTGATGAAGCAACAGAAGTAACTGTTAATCACATTCGTAATACCATTCTTTAAAGCTAAGTTTAAACGACTTCTTTTTTTTCCTCTTTTTGATCAGCTGTCTTATTTGAATGGATTATGATCTGAGCATTCTCTTCTCTTAATGCTTTATATAAGGTATAGCACATAATAATCATAAGAATGGTAAATGGAAAAGCTGCTGCAATAGATGCAGATTGTAAAGTTTCTAAGCTTCCGCTTAATAACAGCACGACCGATATGAGAGCTAGAGCTATTCCCCATGTTATCTTAATTCCTCGAGATGGGTTTAATCTTCCTTCTGAGCAAAAAATGGCTAAAACCAAGGTTGCCGAATCGGCAGATGTGATAAAGAATGTGACAATTAATAGTAAAAAAACAAGACTTAGCACAAAACCACCAGGAAAATTTTCTAAAAAAACAAACAAAGCTACTGAAACATCATTGTTTACTGCACTAACTAATACTTTATTTCCTAAGTCATGAACCAAATGCAAACTTGAAGCTCCAAAAGTAGAGAACCAAAAAAATGTTCCTAAGGTTGGAATTATTAAAACACCTAAAATAAACTCTTTGATAGTTCTTCCCTTTGAAACTTTTGCGATAAAGCTTCCTACAAACGGTCCCCATGCAATCCACCATGCCCAATAAAATAATGTCCAGCTTGAAACCCAGGAATTATCCCCTATAGGTGGTATTCTTAAACTTGTATATAAAAATTGATCAAGATAGATTCCTAATGTGTTGGTAAACACTTTAAAAATTTGAGCCGTCGGCCCTAATATTATCAAGATGATCATTAGCGAAATGGCCAGCAAAATATTCGTGTTTGATATAACCTTCATACCCCTGTCAATGCCAACAAAAGCAGAACCGGTGAATAATAAAGTTAATAAAATAATAATAATTATCTGGTTGGTGAAATTATTGGGTATATCAAAGAGAAAATTAATACCGCTAGTAATTTGTAACGCTCCTAAGCCCAAAGATGTGGCAATGCCAAATATAGTAGCTACAATAGCTAATACATCAATAGTTTTGCCAATAGGACCATATATTCGATCACCCAAGATTGGGGAAAAAATTGAACTAATCAATCCCGGTAAGTTTTTACGATATTGAAAAAAAGCGAGACTCAAACCAATAAATGTATAAATCGCCCATGGATGTAATCCCCAATGAAAAAAAGTATACATCATCGCTGTATTTGCAGATTCATCTGTATTCCCTTCTCCATAAGGTGGTGAGGTATAATGCATGATTGGTTCTGCAACTCCCCAAAACACTAACCCAATTCCCATTCCTGCACTGAATAACATAGAAAACCAAGAAACTGTACTGTATTCAGGTCTGTCTGTTTCCTTACCTAATCTTAAATTTCCGAACTTCGAAAACATTAAATAAACAATATAAATCAGGAAAACAAGAGTTGCTAATAAGTAAAACCAGCCAAAGTATTCTGTTGTAATTTTCAAAAAGGCTCCAGTTAAGTTCGCTATAAGTTCATTGAAAAATATTCCAAACAAAATAAATAATCCTGAAATTAACAGTGCAGAAATGAAAACACTATTTTTTTTCACTTTTATCTTATCCCTCCCATTTTTAGCAACCGCTTACACTTTTTAGAACTAAACATGATAATATCATAATCTTGATTTTATTGAAAATAGAATTTTTAGAAAATTTAATTATTTACTTTCTGAAAAAACGAGAATATAATTATCTTAATTATTAAATAATCATGATTATCAATTAGGAGTTGATTTATGACTAAGTCAAGAAAACTCTCATGATTTGAATTAAAGACTACTAAAAGTGTAAGCACTTCCTAATGTAAATCTTCATTGTGAAGAAGTTTATCAGCCTTCTGGAATTATGTACATCTTGCCACTTCCTCAATACTCCTAGAGAAAAAATTCTACCTAGATCACTCAAAATTATTTTTTTCTGTCGTAAATGCCACTATGAAACAATTGATTATGGAATATTGTAAACCATTTTTGTGTTCCTACCAAACTAAAATGATTAATTAGAAAAAGCAATTAACGTTTTTCTTCTGTCAATTATTTTTTTCTTTGGGTACACCAGGAGCAATAGTAGTTGAATGAGAACAAAGTAAACCTTGTAACATTACTATGAAGGTAAACGAGGGGAGTGGGACGGAGAGTTATGGAACAAAAGAAAATTGTCATCATTGGTGCAGGTGTTGTTGGATGTAGTACGGCCTATTATTTAAGCAAAATGGGGCAGCGAAACATTACGGTTATTGAACAAGGGCCGTTATTTGAAACAGGGGGATCAACATCGCATGCTCCTGGACTTGTGTTTCAACTTGGTTTTTCCAAAGTGCTAACGACATTGGCTTCTCAAACAGTTGAAGCGTTCAAAGAATTAAGTTATGAAGGACAACCCTCTTTCTATTCGGTAGGAAGTCTTGAAGTTGCAAATACTCACGAACGTTTAGAAGATTTAAAACGAAAAGCAGGCGTTGCAAAATCATGGGGAATGGAGGCATTTGTTCTTTCACCAGAAGAATGTGCCCAAAAAAGCTCGCTGCTCAACACAGACAACATTTATGGTGGACTGTATGTACCGTCAGATGGAATTGCCAAACCCCTTCGGGCTGTTGACCAAATGGCTCATTTTGCTAAATCTTGCGGGACTGAATTTTACGGTCACACAGAAGTAACGGACATCGAGGTAGTGGATGGTCAAGTAAAAGCAGTGGAAACAAGTGCTGGACGTTTTGAAGCGGACTTAATCATCTGCTGTGCAGGATTCTGGGGGCCTCGCATTGGAGAAATGGTAGGCGTCACGATTCCTCTTCAGCCAATCGCTCATCAATATGTATTTTCGAATGATTTACAAGAACTAGCTGGTGAAACGGAAGAAGTATCAACGCCGATTATCCGTCATCAGGATAGTGCCATGTATTATCGCCAAGTGTTCAATGGGATAGGGATTGGTTCTTACCAACATCGACCATTGCCTGTAGAGGTCAGTGAAATTACGAAATATGGCGAAGCGAAAGAAATGCCGTCTGTAAAGCCGTTTACACCTGAAGATTTTGTAAAGCCATGGCAAGATGCCCTTGAAATCATTCCTGCCTTAAAACAAGCAGGCGTGAAAAGAGGAATAAACGGGATTTTCTCCTTTACACCTGATGGGATGCCACTACTAGGAGAATCACAAAAAGTACGTGGTTTTTGGGCGGCAGAAGCTATATGGGTAACTCATTCTGCTGGTGTTGGGAAACAAATGGCAGAATGGATTGTAAATGGAGCACCAACCCTCGATTTGGAGTTGTGTGATATTAATCGATTTGACACGTATGCACAAAGCCCTGCTTATTATAAAAAGCGCTCTATTGAAAATTATGAAAAAGTATACGATATTCATCACCCGTTCATGCCGCCGGAAACTTCGCGCGACATGCGTGTAAGTCCATATTATATGCGTCAAAAAACATTAGGCGCTTATTTTAATGAAAAATCAGGCTGGGAACAGCCGCAATGGTATGAAGCAAATGATTCTCTGGTTGCAACCTATGAAAAAAGCATCTTAAAGCGCAATGGATGGGCAGCCCAGTATTGGTCGCCAATTATCGAAGCTGAGCAGCTGCATACGCTTCAATATGCTGGACTTTATGATGTGACAGCAGCGAAAAAACGGTTGGAAATCAGTGGCGAAGGAGCAATTGAGTTTCTGCAGCACCTAACAACAAGCTCGATCGATATTCCAATCGGGCATGTGACGAGTACCTTAATGCTGCATGAATTAGCTGGGATAAAAGATGAAATAAAAGTGATTCGTACCGCAGCTTCAACATTCTTTGTTCTTTGCACAGGAGCAGTTGAAGCGAGCTGGATTAAAAAACAAGTGCCTGTATCCAGCCGGGTTGTGATCCAAGATCTAACGGCCGGAATGTGCGGTCTTGGTGTAATTGGCGGTAAGGCGAGCGAGATCATGCATTCTCTTGATCCCCAGACTTTTAATAAAAGTGAATGGGAAACTGGACAAGCCAAAGAAGGATTTATCGGAAATGTTCCAGTCCTTGCAGTTTACGATTCCTATGCCGGTACAGAAAGATGGGAGTTATTCACAACGTTCGACCAAGGATTAAAGTTATGGGATGTCCTATTAGATACAGGACGCCACTATCAGCTCATTGCTGCAGGAGACCGTGCACTTGAAAATCTTCGAATCGAATCACTCTCACTAAGGAATGGAAAAGACTTCTGGAGTGAACATGACCCTTATGAAGTGGGACTCGATCATTTGGTCGACCTTACGAAACCAACTTTCATTGGGAAACAAGCATTGCTTGGCCGCAAGGCAAAGGGACCAAACCTAGTGTTAACTCCTTTACTGCTGGATGATCCTTCAATGGTTGTGATGGGGTATGAACCAGTATTAGATGAAGATAAAGTAGCTGGTTTTGTGACAAGTGCTGGATATGCATACAGCCTGGGCAAGGGAATTGTGTATGCCTTGTTATCACCTGAAACTGTCAACAAAGGAAGCGAATTAAGTATTGAATACTTTGGGAAACGCTACACAGCGAAAAGAATGACCCAATCCACTGTGAGTGCTTATCAATAAAATCAAAACAGCCAGGAGGATTATACATGTCAACACATTATGATGTCATTGTCATCGGTTTAGGAGCGATGGGCAGTACAGCAGCCTATCAATTAGCAAAAAGAGGTCAACGTGTACTTGGACTTGAGCAGTTTGGTCCGGCACATGACCAAGGATCCAGCCACGGCGGATCACGGATCATTCGGCAATCTTATTTTGAAGATCCTGCTTATGTTCCATTATTGCTTCGTGCCTACGAATTATGGGATGAGATTAAGCGAGAAAGCGGAGAAGAGATTATGACGGTTACAGGAGGATTAATGATGGGTCCTCCAGACAGTTTAACTGTATCCGGCAGTATTAAAAGTTCGAAACAATGGAACCTTGCTTACGACGTGCTGGAGGCAATTGATATTCGCAGACGTTTCCCAGTATTTAATCCATCACCTAACACAATCGCATTATACGAAGAAAAGGCTGGATTTGTCAGACCAGAACGGAGTGTATACACCCATCTTCTTCATGCAGAAAAACATGGTGCCGACCTTCGATTCTTCGAATCTGTTCAATCGTGGGAAGCACATCCTTCTGGTGAAGGTGTCCGTGTTGTGACAAATAACGGGATATATGAAGCTGGAAAAGTGGTCATTTCGGCAGGAGCCTGGGCACCACAGATCCTGAAAGACTTAGGGGTAAGCCTACAAGTAGAGCGTCATATTCAAATGTTCTTTGAACCAACAGGAGGAATTGAGCCATTCCGTGTTGGAAAACAACCGATTTATATATGGGAAGCAGATGACAATGTTCAATTATATGGATTTCCTTCTGTAGGAATAGGCGCTGAAGGTGCAAAAGTCGCCTTTTTCCGCAAGGGCAAACCATGTACACCAGAAACCATTGACCGAAACGTGTATAGCGAAGAAGTGGACATGATGAGAGAGTATCTTGCCCAAGGCATTCCACAACTAAACGGTCGCTTTTTACAAGGAAAAACATGTATGTATACAAACACACCTGACGAACATTTTGTTATTTCTGCCCATCCCGAACATCCGCAAGTTGCAGTTGCAGCTGGATTTTCTGGACATGGATTTAAGTTTGCTAGTGTTGTAGGTGAAATATTAGCAGATTTAGTGATCGATGGAAAAACAAATCATCCCATTGATTTATTCAGCCCGCAGCGTTTTGCCTATCAATAAATTTTTGTGAATGGATAAAACACCTTATGCCAGACTATCGTTTAATGATTCCAAAGGATGAAGGAGGAGTAATAGATGGCAATGGATCAGAGTGTATTAAAAGATAAAGGGAAAGTCAGATCTACCTTAAAAGGAGAATTATATATATCCCCGGAGGTTTTTGAACTAGAAAAAAAGAATATTTTTAGGGAATCATGGCTTTTCGTTGGCTATGAATATGAGGCAGCCGAGCCAGGCCAATATATCACAACCAAGGTTGAAGGCGAAAATATTCTGATTGTTAGAGGCAAAGACCGTGTGCTGCGGGCTTTCTTAAATGTTTGCCGTCATCGTGGAGCAACACTCTGCAGTGACCCTTCGGGAAAGACAGGGATCATCCGATGTCCCTATCATTCTTGGAGTTATGGACTTGACGGCTCCTTGCTTGGAGTTCCAAAATCGAGTGAATGCCGTGAAGAGTTAATTAATAATGATACCTACGGTTTAGAAGAAGTGAACCTTCAAACATGGCACGGAATGATTTGGCTGAACTTTTCAGAAAATCCTCAGCCCGTTGAACAACAATTAGACACACAAATCATAGATCGCTTTGGTGAGCTTGAGACATTTGCCAGATATCAAATTCAAAATCTCAAAGTCGCTCACCGCAAAGAGTATGATGTGAAAGCAAACTGGAAAATCATTGTAGAAAACTTCCAGGAATGTTACCATTGCTCAGCTATTCATCCTGAATTAACTGCAGCTCTTCCTGAATTCAAATCAGGGATTGGAACGCAAAATCAACCTGGTCTAGGGGCAAGTTTCAATGAAGAGCTAGAAGCTTTCTCCATAAGTGGAAAAGGCAGCCGTCCAAAGTTAAAAGGGCTGCTTCCAGAAGATGATCGTATCTATTACGGAATGACGATTGTTCCTCATGTATTCATCAACTTAACGCCAGATCATGTGATCACTCACCGGATCATTCCGATTAGTCCGGAAAGATCGATTGTTATTTGTGATTGGCTATTTGATCCGGAAGAAATGGCCAAACCAGATTTTGATCCAATGGATGCAGTTGAACTATTTCATCGCGTGAATGAGCAGGATTTCGAAGCTTGTCAATGGTGTCAAGAAAACATGGGATCAAAAGCATACAAAGATGGTGGAATCTTAGTTCCAATTGAACACCATGTTTCTCGATTTTACAATTACGTTTTAGAGTCAATCGGTAAGAAAGCCGAATAACAGATACTTATCAAATGGTGATTTAATAAGAAAGGCACCTGTTGAAAAAAACAGGTGCCTTTTGTTAAATGGATGAATGGTTGAATTAGTGGCGTGCTCGTCACTTGTTTTTACTGGAATTTATAACTAATAACAACTATCAAATGGAGGGATATTTGTGAAAGAAGATACTAAAGTATACGATATAACGATCATAGGTGGCGGTCCTGTAGGATTGTTTACTGCTTTCTATGGTGGAATGCGTCAAGCGACTGTAAAAATAATTGAAAGCTTGCCACAACTTGGCGGACAACTTACGGCATTATATCCAGAAAAGTACATTTATGATGTTGCTGGATTTCCTAAGGTTCGAGCACAAGAATTAGTTAACAACTTAAAGGAACAAATGGCTATGTTTGAATCGGCAATCTGCCTTGAACAAGCTGTTGAAACGGTTGAAAAACAAGCAGATGGAGTATTTAAATTAACAACAAATAATGAAATACATTATTCAAAAACGATTGTGATTACTGCTGGAAACGGCGCTTTTCAACCTCGTAAAATTGAACTTCCTGAAGCCGTTTATTTTGAGAATAGCAACCTCCATTATTTTATTGATGACCTGAATACATTTGCCGGACAAAGAGTGCTTGTATGTGGTGGCGGAGATTCAGCAGTTGACTGGGCTCTTATGCTTGAACCGATTGCCGAAAAAGTAACACTAGTCCATAGAAGAGATAAATTCCGCGCTCATGAACATAGTGTTGAAAATCTTTATAACTCAAAAGTGGAAACACTTACTCCCTTTATTCCAAAGGAACTAAATGGTCATGAAAGAATTGAGCAAGTGGTTTTAGAAGATGTAAAAGGCAATCGCAAAGAAATTTTGGATGTTGATTCGGTTATTGTGAACTTTGGATTTGTTTCTTCATTAGGACCAATCAAAAGCTGGGGACTCGAAATTGAGAAAAATTCTATAGTCGTAAACAGCAAAATGGAAACAAATATCGAGGGCATATATGCTGCTGGAGACATTTGTACATATGAAGGGAAAGTGAAGTTAATTGCAAGTGGTTTTGGTGAAGCACCTACTGCCGTTAACAACGCTAAAGCTTATATGGATCCAAAAGCACGCCTTCAACCTCTTCATAGCACAAGTTTGTTTTGAGTAAGTGGTACCCCAAACATTTTAACGCTAAGGTAAAAAACAAAAGCTGATTTCTCCTGCATTAAGGAGAAATCAGCTTTTGTTTTTTTTGAATAGATCACTTTATAAATCTATAAACTTTGCTTTTAAATATTGAAAAATAGGATCGATTAGAAAACTAGCATATATAATAGGAAGGAATACGTCCCAAAAGGACTAGTTCTGTATTAATCAACCTCAATTGCACATGCACTTGAAGCAAAGTTTTCTCCAACAAGAAAGCCGTGTTCTTCTGTAAAATCAATTTGTGTATCTTCATCTAAATAGCGCTTTGTAAAACGATCAATTCGAATTTTGATTCCACCATATTCAATAATCGAATCATTTCGTCGTGGTTCTTCAAAAACAAGCGTAAATTTTATAGACATCCCACATCCGCCAGCTACAATGGCATCAATTCGAGGAGAGTACTCTTCTTTCAACTTCATTGTTTCCAGCTTGTTAACTGCTGATTTTGTTAGTGTGATAACCATCGAATCCCCTATGATAGAACCACTTCTTTTTCTCTCACAGCCAATTCTTCTTTTGTATAACGTAATATAGGTTGTCTTGCTGCTTGCACTTCATCTAATCGTCCAATGATCGTTGTATGCGGTGCTTCTAGTACAATATCTGAATTTTCCTCCACTTCTTTTGCAATTTGAATCATTACATCGGCAAATGCATCAAGGGTTTCTTTTGACTCAGTTTCTGTTGGCTCAATCATCAAACATTCCTCTACATTTAACGGAAAGTAGATGGTTGGTGGATGGTAACCGAAATCAAGTAGCCGTTTGGCCATATCAAGGGTTCTTACACCCAGTTTTTTCTGTCTTGAACCGGATAACACAAATTCATGCTTGCAAATTTGTGAATAAGGTGCCTCAAAATATGGTTCAAGCTTTTTGCGAAGATAGTTTGCATGGAGGACTGCACTTTCCGATACTTGTCGCAGACCTTCAGGTCCCATGGTACGAATATAGGTGTAGGCTCGAACTAGAATCCCAAAGTTTCCATAATAGCCTTTTACTCGGCCAATGGATAATGGTTGATTAAAGTCCAATACATAGTGATCCTTATCTTTTTTAATGTGTGGCACCGGCAAATATGGAATCAGCTTCCTTTTTACACCGACCGGACCTGCTCCAGGTCCACCTCCTCCATGAGGGGTTGTAAATGTTTTATGAAGATTTAAGTGCACGATATCAAAGCCCATTTTTCCCGGTGTTGTTTTCCCTAAAATGGCATTGGCATTGGCCCCATCATAGTACAGTAAACCACCTGATTCATGCACTACTTGAGAAATTTCCATAATTTCCTTTTCAAAAAGTCCAAGTGTATTTGGATTGGTCAGCATTAGGGCTGCAGTATCACTATCCATATGTTTCTTTAATTCTTCCAAATCGACTAATCCATGTTCATTAGATGGAATCGTAACCGTTTTAAAACCTGCCACTGAAGCACTGGCAGGATTGGTACCATGAGCTGTGTCTGGAACAAGTACTTTAGTTCTTGTCTCTCCTTTTTGTTCAAGGTAGTTTTTGACCATCATTAAACCGGTCCATTCTCCATGAGCTCCTGCTGAAGGCTGTAACGTCACCGCATCCATACCTGTAATTTCAGCCAAATCTTCCTGCAATTCATATAAAAGCTTGAGTGCTCCCTGCACCGTTTCGGCTGGCTGATACGGATGAATGCGGCTAAAACCTTCGAAACGAGCCACATCTTCATTAATCTTCGGGTTATACTTCATCGTACAAGAACCAAGTGGATAAAAACCATTATCAATCCCGTGGTTTTTATTGGAAAGTGCTGTGTAATGGCGAACAAGCTGAAGCTCTGATACTTCTGGGAGTTCTGCTGGTATGTTACGAATCAAATGCTTGGGAAGCTTATCTTGTAAATCAATTTTATCGACGTCACTTTCTGGAAGGCTTGAACCAATACGACCTGAACGACTGATTTCAAAAATTATATCGTTGTATTCAACCATGTACAACCGCCTCCAATACATTTACAAATTGGTCAATCTCTTCTTTTGTCCTCTGCTCTGTTACCGCAATGAGCATTTGATGTCTAAAGCCGTAATCACGGTCTAAATCAAATCCACCGATGATTCCTGCTTTTAGAAGCTTGTCATTGACTTCCTTAGCCGGAAGTGGGAGCTCAACAATAAATTCATTAAAGAATGGTGCTTGATTCATAATCTTATATCCTTTTTCCTTAAGACGATTTGCCATGTAATCAGCTTTATCAAAGTTCAGCTTTGCCATATGGCGTATTCCTTGCTTTCCGAGTGCCGTCATACAAATGGAGGAAGCTAGTGCATTTAACGCCTGGTTTGAACAAATATTGGAGGTGGCTTTATCACGGCGAATATGCTGCTCACGTGCTTGCAATGTTAGCACAAATCCCCTATTGCCTTGTTCATCTGTTGTTTGACCCACGATACGTCCGGGTATTTTACGCATAAACTTTTTATGAACCGAAAAATAACCACAGTGCGGACCTCCAAAGCTCATCGGTATCCCTAAAGGCTGCATATCACCTATCACAATGTCTGCTCCTAGATTACCAGGTGGCTGCAAAAGCGCTAATGCCAGTGGATTAGCACTAACGATCAACATAGCTCCATCTCTCTCGGCAACTTTCTTAATTTCTGTTAAATCCTCAATAGAACCAAAAAAATTTGGATATTGAACAATAACAGCTGCTGTGTCTTTATCGATTTGTTCTTGCAGTTTCTGTAAGTCTGTACAGTCCGCAGCAAGATTTACCTCTTCCACTGTATACCTTTGACCATCTGCTACTGTCTCTAAGATGGCACGCGATTCCGGGTGAACCGCCCTTGATACAAGTACTTTCGAACGTCTTGTTGATGCAATGGCAAGTGATGCTGCTTCTGCAAGGGATGTAAAGCCATCGTACATGGAAGAATTGGCAACATCCATTCCTGTCAGCTCACAAACCATGGTTTGAAATTCAAAAATGGCTTGTAATTCACCCTGGCTAATTTCCGGTTGGTAAGGGGTATAAGCTGTATAAAATTCAGAACGGGAAATCATATGATTCACAACACTTGGAATGTAATGATCATAGGTGCCCGCACCAAGAAAGATCGGGTAGTGATTGGCATGTTTGTTTTGCGAAGCAAGCTGATGCATCTTTTTCAACAGAAGTGGTTCAGGAATCGCATTAGCTATGTTTAAATCCCCTTCCAGACGAATTTCATCCGGGAGATCTTCAAAAAGTTCATCTGTCGAAGAAATTCCTAGAAAGGACAGCATTTCCTCTTGATCTTGTTTTGTATCAGGAAGGTAACGATAAGTCGCTGTCATCTTATTCCTCTCCTTTATTCACAAACGTTTTGTATTGATCTTCATTTAGAAGTGCTTCTAATTCTTCTGAATTTGATATTTCCACTTCTACCAGCCATCCTGCTTCATATGGCTGTTCGTTAATCATTTCAGGCGCATCATCTAACTCCTCGTTTACCCGAACTACCGTACCGGATACAGGGGAATAGATTTCTGAAGCTGTTTTAACCGACTCGATCGTTCCCATTGATTCATTAGCCGTTACTTCATCATCCACTTCCGGATTTTCAACAAAAACGATATCACCTAATTGTTTTTGGGCATAATCAGAAATTCCAATACGCACTCGGTTTTCATCTAATTGCAGTACCCACTCATGTTCCTTGCTATATAATAAGTTTGCTATTGATTTTGTCATTGTCTTTCTTCCTTTCATCCACTTTTAAATTTTATAATATTCAGTTTTTACCAGCCGTAAAGTGCTGGCTTTTTCGTGCATGGTTATCTAAAAATAATCAATTTTTTTGAAATTGCCACACTCTTACTCTATTAAAAATGCTAATAACCTTTTTTATAGAACGGTGATTTTACCACAATAGCATCGACCATCCGCTTACGTATTTCTACTTTAAGTTGCGTTCCTATTTCAGCATATTCTGCTGATACAAGTGCGAGACCCAAGCTTTTCTTTAAAGACGGTGAATGGGTTCCGGATGTAATAAAACCTATTGCCTCTGCCCCTTCAGAAAACACTTTGTAACCGTGACGAGGAATGCCCCTTCCTGTCATTTCAATTCCAACTATTTTTCTTCTTAATCCTTCTTTTTTTTGTGCTGTAAGTATGTCTTTGCCGATAAAATTACTTTCTTTGTTCGTTTTAACAGCAAAACCGATTCCAGCTTCAAGAGGGCTGATTTCTTTTGTGAGCTCTTGACCATAAAGAGCAAGACGTGCTTCAAAGCGAAGAGTGTCACGTGCACCCAGTCCACACGGCTTTAAACCTGTTCCTTTTCCTGCTTCTAGAAGCTTAATCCAAAGTGCTGGCGCTTTATCCGCTGCTAAATAAAGCTCAAAGCCGTCCTCCCCTGTGTATCCCGTACGGGAAACAAGCACCTCCGTAATGCCATCCAGTTTGACATGTTGAGCAAAGTGGAAAACATGAATTCCCGATAAATTGATATCCGTTAGCTTTTGTAAAATGGCTTCCGCCTTTGGGCCTTGAATAGCAATCTGCGCGATTTCACTTGACATATTATGAAGCGTCACATCTCCTTTTATATGCTGCTTCATCCAGTCGTAATCTTTCTCAATGTTTGCTGCATTAATCACGAGTAAATATTTATCATTTCCCAGCTTGTAGACCAGTAAATCATCAACTGTCCCGCCAAATGGATAACACATCGCGGTATATTGTGCTTGATTGATGCTAAGCTTTGTTACATCGTTTGTGACAAGGTAATTAATAAACCTTTCCGCATCTTTACCTTCAACAAGCACTTCCCCCATATGAGAGACATCAAAAAGTCCTGCTTCCTTTCGGACGGCCTCATGCTCTTCTAAAATGCTTGAAAACTGTACTGGCAGTTCCCATCCTCCAAAATCAATGACTTTTGCGCCGTATTTTTCATATGTTTCAAATAGCGGTGTTCGCTTCAATCCGGTTACAATACTCATGGCTACACCTCCAATTAAGATCTCTTGCTAAATAATTTTTCTTTTACCTTTTTACCTGTTTCTGTCATTGCAAGACCACCAAGTGCTGTTTCTCTAAGTGTTCGAGGCATTTCTTTTCCAATCTTGTACATGGCTTCAATGACTTCATCACATGGAATGCGGCTTTCCACTCCTGCGAGAGATAAATCAGCTGCAGAAAAGGCAATGGATGTACCAATCACATTCCGCTTAATGCAAGGTACTTCAACAAGCCCTGCAACTGGATCACAAACGAGACCTAACAGTGATTTCAAAGCAATTGCTGTTGCATTCACCACTTGTTTTGGGGTGCCGCCTTTTAACTCAACTATGGTCCCTGCCGCCATCGCTGTTGCAGAACCGACCTCTGCTTGGCATCCTCCTGCTGCTCCTGATATAAAGGACCGGTTGGCAATGACATACCCAAGAGCACTTGCTGTAAACAATCCCATGACTAAGTCTCTGTAGGAAGTTCCGTCATTTTTGTGAAGCGAAAACAATACTCCGGGTAAAATACCGGCCGCTCCTGCTGTCGGAGTGGCCACAATGACTCCCATTCTTGCATTGCTTTCAGATGTCGCCAGTGAGAAAGTCATCGCATCGCTTATATAACTTCCTGAAAGTGAGTTACCTTGATTCACGTAATTGTTCATTTTAACGGCATCACCGCCAGAAATACCACTAGGTGCAGCTGAGGCATCTTTTTTACCGCTCTCAACAGCTTCCTGCATTTTAAGTAACCGTTCTTCCATCATGCGGATGATCGTCTCTTGATCTCTCCCCGATTTTTCTATCTCCATCATCAACATGACTTCACCAATCGTTTTCTGGTTTTGTGTACAAAATTCAATCAGCTCGTTCATTGACCGAATTTCCATCATGCACCCTCTAACGACGCTTTTTTCACCACATATGGGTGATAGCGTGCTGCGAGTAGCGAAAAGTCATCGCTAGTGCTTAAACGAATATCAAACATTTTATCGTCAATCATAAAGATTTTGGATAAGCCGCCCCCAAGGGAGGCACCACCTACTTTTACCAGCCATTTCCCTCGTTTCGCCGTAATGACCGTTGTATTCGGATGTTCAAAATAAGGGCAGCTGTCTTCAAACTGAATTTCGTAATATAGTCCATATTCTATAGTTTGCTCAATGGCATATTTAATCCTAGAGTCATCTGTATCCATGCCTAGCAATCCGCCAAGAAGGGCTTTATCTGTTCCGTGACCTTGATAGGTTTCTGCAAATGAATCGTAGAAAACAATGTTCGCCTCTTCCGGGCAACCACCTAATAGTTCATGAATGAACTTCCCAATCGATACAACACCAGCAGTATGAGAACTAGACGGCCCTACCATGATAGGGCCGATAATGTCAAAACAACTTTGAAATTCCATGATGTTTCTCCCCTCTTAGACCGTTATAGGCTGTTGAAACAATGGATATCCGTTACAAATCGCTTTTGTTGTTTCTTTTGCTTTTTCTAACACGACTGTATCTCCTTTACTCTTTAAAACAGCTGCGATCACTTCTCCGATTTTAACCATTTCTTCCTGCTTCATACCGCGTGTCGTTAAAGCTGCTGTTCCCATTCGGATGCCGCTTGTGACAAATGGGTTTTCAGTATCATAGGGAATCGTGTTTTTGTTGACTGTAATACCGGCTGCTTCTAGTAATCTCTCTGCTACTTTTCCAGTTAAATTCCAAGGACGAACGTCTAATAGAACGATATGGTTGTCCGTTCCACCCGAGACAAGAACCGCGCCTTCTTTCCTTAAAGTTGAGCCAAGTATTGCTGCGTTTTCAATGATTTGTTTAGCATAGATCATAAAGCTCGGTTCCAAGGCTTCTTTAAAGGAAACCGCCTTTGCCGCAATAATGTGCATGAGAGGCCCCCCTTGAATCCCTGGGAATACAGCTTTATTTATTTTCTTTATCATGTCTTCATCATTTGTTAAAATGATTCCGCCGCGTGGACCGCGCAATGTTTTGTGCGTGGTGCTTGTCACCACATCTGCATATGGGATGGGCGATGGATGAAGACCTGCTGCCACAAGCCCGGCAATATGTGCCATATCCACCATCAGTTTAGCACCAACTTGATCTGCAATTTCTTTAAAACGTGCAAAATCTATCGTTCTTGGGTAGGCACTTGTCCCCGCAATAATCAATTTTGGTTTTTCTTTTTTCGCGATTGCTTCAAGCTCATCATAATCTATCAAGTGAGTATCTTCTCTCACACCATAAGACACAATATCAAACCACTTCCCAGAGATGCTGACGGGACTTCCATGTGTTAAGTGTCCACCATGTGAAAGATTCATCCCCATCACTTTATCGTTAGGCTGAAGCAGTGCATAAAAAACAGCTAGATTTGCTTGTGCACCTGAGTGCGGCTGTACATTTGCATACTTGGCACCAAAAAGCTTGGTTAGACGTTCAATCGCTTTTTGTTCTGCCACATCCACATATTCGCACCCGCCATAGTAACGCTTCCCAGGATAACCTTCTGCATACTTATTAGTGAGGACAGACCCCATGGCTTCCATTACCTCTTTACTCACGAAGTTTTCTGATGCGATTAATTCTAACGTATTATGTTGTCTTTCTCTTTCACTTTCCATGGCATTATAAATCTCTGAATCATAGTTTTGCAGACTCATTAACATATCCTCCTCTAGTTTTTCTTCTAAGCTCCGTTTTTCCTTTCCTCACACAAAAAAGACAGAGGAAAGGCATGATAAATATCTTGCCTTTCCTCTGTCCTTTTTACCTGAGAGATTACCTTCTGTATGAAAATGTTACAAAAAATTCGGTCTTGTAACAACCTTTCATCAAAAAGATTCCCCTTTGGTGGCTTTTCAGCTCTCTCCAGAGGTGCGTCCAATTGCAGTCTTTTTTACCTGAGAGTTTCTATCCCAAGGTTATTTTGGGACTTGCTCCTTCGGTGCCGAATAGATTACTTCGGTCTCTCCCACAATCATCATCCGCTGTTATTATTTTACTTTATTAGTTGTATATTAACGGACTTTAATAAAAAATTCAATAATTATCTGAAAAAATTTTATTTTCAGAAATTATAACATGAACGATATAGAGCTTTTCTGACACATCATAAATATTCGTTGGACTTTCTTGGGTAACTGCCGTAGAAAACCAATTCTTCAAATTATTCAGCTTGTGGCCCTTACACTGGATTGGTCCTTCAAAAAGGTAGTAAAAAAAGACATCCAATCCTTTTTTCCTTAGAACATTAAGCTTTAAATTTAGGGGGATTAGTATTACCAACTGCACAGGTAACAATGGTTAGTATTCCATTTCCATTAGTCCGGGTATCTATGCTGCTATAGCTCATAAACCAATCGTTTGTTTATTACGTTAACAACAATAACAACAATAACAACATATATAATGATATATATGTTTTAGTATACAATAAAGTTAAAAACAACACAGTTCACATTGTTATTTTGAAACTTAATCTAAATAGGAAAAGTAGAATCTATCAAATGGATAGATTCAATCACCATGGTTATATGGAACAAAATTGTAAAATGGGAAATTCGTTAACCAAAGGGGGAAAGAGTAATAATAATGTATTTCTTTCAGATAAATCATATATGTCGACATATGTATTATCGTATATATCATCAATATAATTGTCTTCATTTTATGGTTAAATGATATGAAATCTAAAAAGTATACTCTAAATAGCTAACAGAGTGGTGTTTTTTAAACCCTGTAAGCAGTAATAAGATCGTTAAGCTTTAAACGGATCAATAAAGTGAGAGATTTTCTCTTCACTGAGATATAAGTAAGTCAATTCATTATTTGATTCCATATTAAGTAAACTGAAAGAATAGTATTTTTTGAGATAAATTAAAAATATTCTTGTTTAAAGACCATAACTGAAGGTTTCAATGAGTTTACACTTTAAATGTAAACTCATTGGTTATATATACCATGAAACTACCAAAACAAAATAATTGAATAGTCTGAAAATCATTAGTATAATAGAAAAAAGGTCAAGGAGTTGGTTTCCTATGGAAAGGAATTTGCTTAACATACCACCACAACCCGAAGTAAACGTCACGGATTCTGAATTTGCTGAAATGGTGTTAAACAAAGCCCTTCGTAATTTCCGAAAAGAGCAAATCCGAAAAGAGATTGACCAGTCATTACAGGATCGAAACAAAGAAGAATTCCTACGATTAACAGAGAAATTGAAAAATATTTCTTAAAATGTTGTATTATTTCGAGATGATTTTGAAATGAACTTAACATAATCAAATGTTATCGGCATACTAAAAAGGATCTTCGTTGAAGATCCTTTTGTGCTGGCTTATTTAATTAATGCACCCTTTAGTTCAACAATCATTATTTCACACCACCGTATAATTATCTTCCAATGTCCTTATTTTTGGTCAGATATTACTCCAAATGTAGAGGCTTTAATATATGTTTGTCCTTGTAATGATCCAGTTGCTCAGATGTCCCAGTTACAACAACTCCAATAATTTCCACATCACTTTTTTTCTCCTCTATAAAAAACTGGATAGCCATGTTCGGCTAATAAATCAATATACAAATTAACATATGTTTTGACATATATTAATTTGTATATGTCAAAAACATTATTAATAATAAATTATTGTTGCTACACTAAATTATATAACTAGTTACTAGTTATATAATGATGAAAAAATTGATACAGGATGAGAATTATGCTCATCCTGTATCAATTTTTGGTTTTAGAGTGGTGGCTTATGGATTGTTCCTTCCTGAAACAACTCTTTTAGCATGTGACGGGCATAACCTTTAGCCTGTCCAAATGTTACTTTTGCGGGTAACGGCGCTTCACTTGCATCCACAATAACATCAATAATACACGGTTTTTTTGCAGATATCGCTTTTTTCAATGCAGGTAGTAAATCCTCTGGGTGTTCTACATGATATCCTATTCCTCCGCAAATATCAGCATAACGGGCAAAATCTGGGTTATGTAAATCGGTACCAAATTCAGCATTGCCCATTACTTCTTGTTCGAATTTAATCATTGCAATTTTATGATTATTAAGAACAATTACTACAAGTGGAAGATTATATTTTACAGCGGTGACAAAGTCATTCATCATCATTTGGAAACCGCCATCCCCACAAATTGCAAATACCTGTTTATCCGGATAAGCGATCTTTCCAGCAATTGCTCCAGGTAAGCCGCATCCTAATGTTGCTAGCCAGCTTGAGATGACAAACTTTTGATTTGTCATGTTGAAATGGCGAGCCATCCATACAGTAACATTCCCTACATCGACAGAAAGAATGGCATCATCATCTGCAACTTTCTGCAGGGCACGAATGACACGCTGAGGTTTAATTGGTATTGAATCGTCTTGTTCCTGCTCATGTAATTTTTGCCGCCACTCTTTTAAATTTGCCTGACATTCATTAAGAAATGAACCATCATTATGATCTTCAACCAAGGTAATGAGGTTGTTTAAAGTTTGATAAGCATCACCTGCTAGTCCAACATCAACGGCATAACGTTTTCCGATCTGAGATGGGTCATTGTCTAAATGAATGGTTTTTGCATTTTTAGGTAGATATCCTGTAAATGGGAAAGATGTGCCAATCATAATTAACGTATCAGCTTCTTCCATTGCCAAAGTTGCTGGTTTGGTGCCAATTAACCCAAGTCCTCCTAAACAAAAAGGATGTTCATCTGGAATAACACCTTTACCGGGTAGACTAAGAACAATTGGCGCTTTCATTTTTTCAGCAAATGTAAGGAGAGATTGACTTGCACCTCTAGCTCCTTTTCCTGCTAAAATAACAGGCCGTTTTGCTTCGTTTAAGATTTCAATAGCTTTCTTTACATCTTTTTCTTGAGGAAGTATGTTGGACTGAACATAAAAAGAACTAGTTAGCCTAGCATGTCGCTCGACTTCAAAATTTGGTATATCATCAGGAATGATAAGAACGGAGACACCTTTTTTATCATAAGCTGTTCTTATTGCCTGATTTACTACCGCTGGGAGTTGTTCCGCTGACATAACCATTTGACTATATACGGCTACATCCTTAAAAAGGTTGGCCAGATCGATTTCCTGAAAGAAATCTGTTCCCATTAAATCTGTTTCTACCTGTCCTACAATGGCTAATACTGGAGCTTTATCTAGTTTTGCATCATAAAGTCCATTTAATAAATGGATTGCACCAGGTCCAGCAATCCCCATACACACACCCAGTTTACCTGTTAATTTTGCATAGGCTGCTGCTGCTAAAGCACCAGCTTCTTCGTGCCTAACCTGTATAAAATTAATTTGGTCTTTTACCTTTCTTATGGACTCAATTAAAGTATTTATCGAGTCCCCCGGCATTCCATATATATGATCTACCCCCCAATCTATCAAAAGGTCCATCATATAGTCACCTGCAGATGCTCTAAACATAATATACCTCCTAGCTTTTTTGACTAGTTGGTATTATTTCCAATATGTTATAAAATCATTTATTTATGAAGCATTAGGGTTATTGACTATAAATTATTCTAAAAATACCGCGAACGAATCTGCTTACAATTTTATTAAGAGTCACCAGAAATAAGGCTAAATTTTTAAGACATTGTGAATGTTTAAAAAAATGACAATACGTAACAAGCAGTCTTAATGGTTTGTGATCATTCTTTACAATTCAGAAGCACGTGGAGACTGTTGTAAAAAAGAAAACAAAAAATTTTTACACATCTAAAAAAACTGGATAGCCATATTCGACTATCCAGCACTTTATATAGTACTTGTAAAATTTATTCAGCAAGAATTCTTAAGCTATCACCTTAAGCAAACCTTAGCTTGTGCTTTTATAGCCAAATTCCTATCTTTTTGATTTCCTGTAACCGGCAGCTATGGCCTCGGCCTGGGTGCAAAAACCTAAATCGGATTACTTTAGCAGTCATTACGTTGATAAAAAACCGTCCAGACGGTACAATAAAAATAATTAATGTTAATAATCAACTAAGGAGAGAACTTCAATGGAATCAAGAGCCGATATTAAGCGTCGTCTTATTTTAGATACGGCAAAAAAAATTGTAATGGAAAATGACTATAACGCTTTGACTTTAGACGCGGTAGCTAAACAAGCAGGAATTAGTAAAGGTGGTTTGTTATATCATTTTCCAAATAAAGAGCTACTTATGAAAGGTTTAGCAGAATACGTTCTTGAAGAATATGAAAAGAATTTCAAAAAATACGGAGAGAATGATTCAACTAAGACAGGAAAATGGACTCGTGCATTAATAGAAGTTACTAAATTTGATTTAGAACATAATGCTGAACTAAATGTAGGTCTTTTTGCTGCCTCCATCTTAGACCCAGAGATGTCTAAAAATATTTCCGATAGGTATAAGTCTACCCTAAAAAAATTAGAAGATGATGGGATAAATCCATTAACTGCAACTATCATCAGATTAGCGTTAGATGGACTTTATTACTCGCAAACGTTAAATGTAGCTCCTTTGGAAAAAGAAAGGGTAAATGAAGTGATTCAACAATTATTGAAAATGTCAAAAAGTGAGGGATAACTATGAATGCTTATTTACTATTAGCAATATCCATTGTAAGTGAAGTATTTGGTAGTTCAATGCTTAAAGCCACAAACGGATTCAAAAAAATCCTACCTTCTCTTGGTGTAATATTTGGATACGGGATAGCTTTCTATGCTTTATCTTTATCATTAAAGACGTTGTCACTTGGAGTGGCTTATGCCATTTGGGCAGGATTAGGAACAGCACTAACAGCATTAGTTGGAATTGCCATATTTAAAGAGAAGTTTAATGGCAAAAAGCTCTTTGGGCTGGTTTTGATTATCGGTGGAGTGATTTTATTAAATGTTGGCGGAGCACATTAATTCTAAAGAAGGGGAAGGGATATGAAGGGTTATATTTATTTAACGGTTTCAATTATTGCAGAGATTTTTGCTACTATCATGCTCAAACTGTCAGCTGGATTTACCGTTTTATTTCCGTCTGTTGGAGTAGTTGCTGGTTATGTACTTGCGTTTTATTGCTTATCATTATGTCTTCGTACAATTCCATTGAGTTTAGCTTATGCCATTTGGTCAGGAGTAGGAACAGCTTTAACTGCTTTAATAGGTGGAGTTGTATGGGGAGAAGTTTTTAGTGCTTTCAAGGTATTGGGGATTATATTGATTATAGGTGGAGTTGTAATATTGAACTCATCTAAAAATACAGGTGCAGAAAAAGAACTTTCAAACTAAGGTTCTTTTATTTTCGTGCTTCAACTAACTCCCTCTATAAAGAAAGGAATAACTCTGGATTTCTAGCTTTTTCTTAAGGTTTCATCATGATTTGACATCAAAGTTATGGATGTAAGTTAAAAATAAGGATATTTTTGGTTTGTTAAAGAAAAAAAGTCCTTAACTACCTAACCATGGTATTTTGAACAAAATGACCTCAATTCAAATCCCCCTTTAACGGAATAGTATTTTTACACTTTTTTCTTATTGGCTTTGTTAAGTAGTATTGTTGTTTTTCAGGTATAAAATATGGGAACGTCCGATTTGGACGTTCCCGTTCTTATTCCATTAAAGCCCCCGATTGTGGAATATCATTTATGTTGTCTTATTGAAGAAAAGCACCCGTTTGTTTAAGTGTAATTCTTCACAATCTTTAAATTAGTTTTAAGTAAAGTAAAATTATTCTTGGAAAAATCGCAAGTGAAAAATCGGCTAATTATTCTAAATTAAACTTTACATCTAATCTTAAAACTGGTCATCTTTTTATAAATCAGAAATTCATATCTCTTGGTGAATTGGTAAATAATATCCAAGAGGTGACAGGATGGAAAAGGATAAATTAAAACTCACATCTTCCGAAATTGGAACTTTGTGGGGAGAGTATGTAAATGGAACAGCTGTTGATATTGTAAATAGATATATGATTTCTATTATTGAGGACGAGTCAATAAAAGCCATTTTCGAGGATGCTATCAAGACTTTCGAAAAGCAAAAGAAACAAATCGTTACTTTTTTGGAGAACGAGAAATTTCCAGTTCCAATTGGATTTACTGAATCTGACCTCTTTAAAGGTAAACAGAGGTTGTTCACGGATATATTTTGCCTAAATTATTTACATATCATGACATTACATGGTTTGCTAGGACACTCAACTTCATTGGGCGTTTCTGTAAGAGAGGACTTACGGTATTTTTACGACTCTTGTGATAATGATGGGAAAAGGATGTATCATCAAACAATTGATTTATTGCTTGAGAAAGGGAGTTTTCAGAGAGATCCGCTTTTTTACCCTACCAAAAATCCTGAATTTATTTCTAGCCAAGATTTCACCGATGGATTTTTCGGAAAGGGTAGAAAATTAGCTGCAACAGAAATCATCAGTATTTCTTTCAACCTTAAAAAAAGTATTATGGCTAAAACTCTTTCTATCGCATTTAGTCAAGTCGCTCAATCAAAAGAAGTAAGAAAATTTTTAGAGGATTCCGAGAAAACGGCTGATCAACAAATAAAAGCCTTTTCAAAAATCATGCAGACGGATAATTTACCAGCTCCTAAATCGTGGGAAACAGAAGTGACAACTTCAACGGACTCTCCTTTTTCCGATAAGCTAATAATGTATCATATTGGTTTCTTGTACCAAGCTGCACAGGCGTATCACGGATTAGGTTTAGCATCAGCCATGCGAGCAGACCTTGTCACGGCTTATGAAAGCATCATTTTAAAAAATCTAATGGTAACAAAAAAATGGTTTAATATTATGGTACAAAATAAATGGTTAGAACAGCCTCCACTTGCTCCTAATAGAAAAGAAATTGCAAAAGAAAAATAATATTTGAATATGTGGGGATGACCCAATGAATAAAGTTGGTTTAAAAAAAATTTACACAATACTAGTCAAGGTAATTTGTTTCAGTAGAGTTTCCTAAGTCTACAAAAGAAAACTCAGTTTATTTTCATGGAATATTTAAGTACGCATCCGAATTATCGGGTGCTTTTTTATTGTGCTTTTAGTGAAGCCACTTCGGCAGAAATGCCTTCCATTTTCAATTAAACTTACCTTGAATGGCTTATTCAACAATCCTGGCCCTTTAACGGAATAACGTTTATTCCGACGTTAACTTAATTACCTAAATTTGCTGCTGAATTATTAATGCGAAATTGCACATCTTTTAGCCAGTTTGATATGCCCCTAATTAAGTAGTTATAAAAAAAACAAAAGCATGACACAAAGTATATCCAGAGTATGCGAATGTATTGATAACGACCCAATTGAGATATGAAAAGGTTTATTTAGTTAAATTTCAACCAAAATATGCTGGTTTAGGTTAAATACCTGGTTATTAAACAATTTCAATCCACTTTATCTTTTCAGGATCCCAATGAAATTCAATTATACTGTTATTCTTATAAAGAGAATTAATTTTCTCTTTAACTTGTTTCTCCTCCATGAATATTAACATCTTACAATTCCGTAATTAACAATTACAGTTTTTGAGAAAAAATTTACATAAACTTCAAATAAACTTTTTTTATTTATTAGCAAAGACAAAAAGATCCTACCGTGTATTCACGGGTTCTTTTCGTTCTTTACAACACGCTCTGTGCGAATAATCATTGGCCACCTTTTATCGTTCTTGATGTTCTCTAAATACTGAACCAAATACGTTTCCGTTATTCTTACAGGTACATATCCTAATCGCTGTCGGATGATATTTTCAACAACAAACATCTTTTTAGACAGATATATATAATTTCTGCCGGTTTCTTTTTCTATCTTTTTATATCGATCTGTATCTTCTTGTTCACCTGCCCGATGAAAAGTTTTCATATGGTGATACATTTCTCTTCTCTCTTTTCTGACGAACTTTAATAAATACAAAAGTTCGTAAGTTGAAAAAGTCATTAATTCCTGAGTGTTCTTATCAATATAATGATCGGCTACAAATTCCCTCACCCGTACTTTCAGCCTTTCATTATTCTGCATTGCCCTATTTGAATTCACTCTCATATCACAGAACCCGCAGTAATACTGAAATTCATTCATTTTTTTTATGTCACTTCCGCAATACGGGCACGTTATCTTTTTCATACTTGCTCTCCTCCTTAATGGATTGAACATGGTAATGAACTTTGGAAAAAGCTGCGTCAGCAGCCAATTACAGGCTCGATGCCTGTTAGATCTTATCCTTGAAAAAACGAATGTTTTTCTTCTATTCGTAGAGGTTTATAAATTCATTCACAATCTTAAAACTCTTATATTATATAAACAAAGGGGCAACGCCCCTTTGTCTTTCTTAAAGATAGCCTTTTTCTTTCAAGCTTATGTGGTTTCCTTTATGAGTTACAATGATATGGTCAAGAAGCGCTATTCCTAAGGTCTTCCCTGCATCAGCAATTCTCCTTGTAACTTCTATATCTTCTATGCTTGGTGTTGGGTCGCCGGAGGGATGCTGATGACTGACGATAATAGAGGCCGCATTGTTTAAAATAGCTGATTTCATCACTTCTCTTGGATGAACAACACTTGCATTTAAACTTCCAACGTGTGCCCGATGTAGCCCTATTACCTCATTTTTTGTATTAAGCATCATGACGAGAAACACTTCTCTGTCCTCATCTGCAATATAGGATGCCGCAAGCTTCTCTGCATCCATTGGGGAAGTGATTTTGTATGCGGCAAAAACTTCTTTTGCTTCCCTGATTTCCTGTCTGATTCGCACCACTTCAAAGATAGATTCTAAAGTCATTATTCATTCTCCTTTATGATTTTGGATTTTTCTTTTCCTTATTTCTGAGAGTTTTAAGGTTGTTTCCTATCCTCCTTTTCTTTTAAGTCCTGGGTTGTCCATTATGAAGCCGAAACGCTGATGTTCCCCAAAGGGGGATGATTTTTCCCCTTTTGCAAGGAGAACGAAAAACACGCATAGTCAATTGGTCAAGGGTGGTTTGAGCACAAAAACTTTTTTATGCTAGCAAGCAATCTTATAAAAAAGTTTTTTGCCCCTTGAACGATTGGCTCGCCGTCTTCGTTTCCTGCCGGAAAGGTTCGGGTTCCTGCCGGCTGGAGATGTAGTCGGCTAGCGCTGTTTTACGATTCGGATTCAAAAGGGAAAAGCACAATAAAAAGCAGCCACGAATGGCTGCTTACCTTTTGATCACTTATTCTTTAATTTTTTATATGTAGAATTTCAGGTTTCCGGCTCGTTCGGTATGGCGGCTGGCCGCAAATGGAACAGGAACCTGTGGAGTGTTAGGCGAAAGCCTTACAGCCCGCGGTTATCGGTCCATTTAATGCCGAAGCGACACGATACAGAATGACAGAAAGATGTTATTCCCTTTCTGATCAGTCTGTATCGTGTCGCCAAAATAAATAGCTTTTAAAAAGGAAATAGGCCTAACAGTGCTTCATAGAGTCTTCATTTTTATACTTATATGTTTAAACAAACGTTTATTTAAATATTTGTTGTTCATCAAAAACAGTTCCTCTAAACACGCTAAGCAATTTGGTTAAGTAATTTTTAATTTAGTTACTATTACTAGTTGTAATTCTTTCGTTTTTAAAAGCGTTCTTGGGGATATCAATAATGTCCCATGTAGTAATAATACCAAGTAAGCTTTCATGTGATTTCCCATTTTGGGTGATTAGTAAGGCATCCAATTTTTATCAATATGATTAAAATTGGATGTTATTATTTATAGTTCTGCTAGTTAAATCATTTTTTATGATATTAAAGATTAAATTTCTATTTTGATTCATTTAAGGAAATACTTTAAAAGAACAAATAAGACTGAGGAGGGATAAGAGAAATGGAAAACGCTATCCATAAAGGAGAACATCCGCATCGACATAGCATAGCTTGTGGGCATACCAAAATTCAACATGATGATCATATTGATTATGTCCATGACGGTCATCTTCACCGTGAACATGAAGGTCACTGGGATGAATGTAAGATCCCAATCAGTGAGACTAACCCTGATCATTGTAAACCGATTACTTGCGGTTGTAACCATGAAAAAGATTGTGGACATGAATTGGTTCCACATGGGGATCATATGGACTATATAATAAATGGAAGATTACATCACGTTCATAATGATCATTGTGATGACCATGGACCAGTCGAAATCGTTACAATAAAATAACCAAAAAGGGGTCCTACACTACAAGGACCCCTATAAACTCTTTTAAACTAATATATTTACATTAAGTGCGGAGTTTCTTATCTCTGAATAGTTATAGCGAGTTCTTTGGCTCCGTCCACTTTGACATTGTATATTATGAAACTTTGAGAAATTTCTCTATATTTACCCAACAAATATTTTTCGTCGATCATAGGCAAAAATAATCATCGCCGTACCTAAGATCGCACAAATAATATACATAGATGAGTATGAGAAAATATCAGCCATAGGCCCCATAATGACACCTCCTAGCGAAACACCTAAATCAGCCATAGCAATAAATAAACCTAGTAACACATTGCGGTTCATCTGCGGCAAGACAAAGCTTAAATACGTTGTTAATGTTGGATAAATGAGTGCCTGTGCGATCCCCATTAACATTGCACCAGCATAGAAAAATACAGCTCCACCCGTTGTAGCAAAGCTTACACATTGCGCGGCTAATGCTAAAAGAAACATAGTCCCCATGATAAAAAATGGATGCCATTTTCCATCTGAAGGAATTTTTTTTCTTAAAGCAAAACGTGCAAAGACAACAGTACCGGCCTGAAGCATCAGATAAATTCCGGCATTGCCGCTTTTCAATTGCATTGCGTACAGCGGTATAAAAGTAGTAATAGCCCCAAATACAACGGAAGAAACTAACATCAAAACGCTGCATTTAAACAAATACGGATTTTTTATTAACTGACCAAATGACTTAAACATACTTACTCCCTGTTCCATACTATTTGTAACAGGTTGATCCTTTCTTTTTTCCATTTTGGCACTATAGCCAACTACTCCTGTAAACAGAGCAATTGCTATCATCACGATTGTGAAATAATCCATCCCGCCTTGCCAAATGCCTAATGCCAGTAGGGGGCCAATTATACCTGGTATATAAGAGAATAAAGAATAAAGTGAAATGCCCTGAGAACGGTCCTTCTCTGGCAGTGCATCAATAATACCTATTTGTAATGCCATCGAAAAGAAAGCTGTTGAAACACCTTGTAACATACGGGCAACTAAATAGCCCCCTAATCCAGTAAACGTATATAGGATTAAAGCAAACCCATTAATAATAAGAAGAATGCGTAACACTTTTATCGGTCCATGTTTTTGAATAATATGACCTGCCCATGGTCGAAAAAACATGGTTGTAAACAAATATGCCCCCATGATCAAGCCAATAGTTGTATTGCTGGCTCCTAATGATTCCCCTTGTAAAGGGATAAGAACATTTAGTATCGAGTTGGCACTAAAATATAGAAGAACCAACAGATACAAACGCAGAAAGGGCCAAGACAGCGCTCCACTCACTATTTACTCTCCTCCTAAAAAAGTTCTTTGACTTTTTGTAGTTAATCTGCTCTCCTTTCGAAGTCTTTTCATTACACACAAAATCTGTATTTCTTTCCTATTTACTCTGCGAAAGACTGAAAATGTGGATATTCCTGCTTGTCTTACTTCGTCTTTAAAAATACTATTAAAACGTTATTAACGCCTGTAATAATTTCCTTGCGTACTCTGACTGAACGTCCTTTAATTGTTCGATTTGTACCGTTTCTTCAATTTGACCATCTCTAAAAATAATGACTCTTTCACAAATAAAAGCAGCCGCCTGTATGTCATGGGTTATAAAAACATAACTCATGTTGTAGATTTTTTTTAATTCTTTTAATAATTCAAGGACCTGTGTTTGAACAGAAACATCTAAAGAACTGATGGCTTCATCCAATAAAATACATCTAGGTTCTGTAGAAATGGCTCTTGCAATACACACCCTCTGAACCTCTCCTCCTGATAACTCATTAGGATATCTTTTTCTATAAGATGGATTTAAACCAACTTGATGTAATAGATGATCAATCTTATTTTCATTTTCTTTTGTTACCTTATTTTTCATTTTCAATGGCTCCATAATGGCTTCTTCAACAGTGAAGAATGGATTAATGGAAGATTTATAGTCTTGAAAAACAGCGCTGATATTACCTAATCGCACTTCTCTATTTTCTACATCCTTTCCCTCAAACAGAACGTTTCCACAATCAGGCTTTTCAATTCCTAGTATCAAACGCCCTAATGTTGATTTTCCACTTCCGCTTTCTCCGATAATACCGAGACATTCCCCTTTCTTACATTCAAAACTAACATTCTTTAAAACGTTCTGTCTTTCTGAAGAAAACAATCCACCTTTTTTATAGGACTTCTCAACACCATCAACCTTTAGCAACTATAGCTCCTCCCTCCATTAATTTCTTAAAGTTATTACTCAGGGCTAGTCTAGTAGACACTAAATATTTCGTGTAGTCATGTTCCGGTTCTGAAAAAATGACTTGTGTACTCCCTCTCTCGATAATTACTCCATCCTTCATTACTAATACTTCATCCGCAATTTTTCTTACAACTCCTAAATCGTGTGAAATAAAAATCATCGAACAGCCCATTCTTTCTCGCAACTTGATAAACTGTTCAATGACCTCGAATTGCGAAATAGTATCAAGCGCTGTTGTCGGTTCATCAGCGATAATAATGTCAGGCTCTAAGACGATTGCTAGCGCAATCATAATTCGCTGCAACATTCCTCCAGATAGCTGATGTGGATATTTGTTCATAATCTCTACCGGATTTTTCAGCATGACACTCTCCATGGCATCTTTCATTTTTACTTCCATTTCTTTTTTACTCCAGTCGAAATGTTCATCAAGTGTTTCCTTTAAATGAACACCAATCACACAAGAAGGGTCAAATGCACTCATCCCATTTTGTAAAATCATGCAAAGGTTTCGTCCCCTTTTCTTTCTCATCTCCTTTTCGGAAATTTTTGTTAAGTTCTCTCCTTTAAACAAAATATCCCCTGATTGGCGAAGCGAGAACCTATTTAATCTCATGATTGACCTGCAAGTAACTGACTTACCGCTTCCGCTTTCTCCAACTATTGAAAGGCAGCTTCCTTTCTTTACATTGAATGAACTATTATGGATTATCTTCTTACCCGTATGAACATCCCATATCTTTAGGTTTTTAACTTCTAATATATTTATCATTTAATCTCCACCTCTTGTTCTTGAATCTTCATTTTAGATAGAGGCATATTGTGTTTGTTTTTGCAGTTTACTAATTTAGGATCTAAAGCAACTTGAAGGGCATCAGATAAAAAATTAAAAGCTGATACGACAACTATGATGGCTAAACCGGGTGCTAACATTAACTCAGGTCTTGTAAACATCACTTCCCTGGCCTCATTTAACATCATTCCCCATTCAGCATTTGGAGCTTGAATGCCTAAGCCCAGGAATGAAAACCCTGAAATTTGCAAGATCATCGAACCAATAGA
Organism: Bacillus sp. V2I10; assembly: GCF_030817055.1. Taxonomy (NCBI): domain Bacteria; kingdom Bacillati; phylum Bacillota; class Bacilli; order Caryophanales; family Bacillaceae; genus Bacillus; species Bacillus sp. V2I10. Next base: position 193,299 of record NZ_JAUSYV010000002.1, read on the forward strand.
ACTGCTTGAAATGACGGCGATATCAGAAAATGTAACAGGCACAATGTGCTTATAAATAATTTTTATATCACTTAAACCAGATGCTTTTGAGAATTTTACATAGTCTAATTCCGCATACTGCATAACAGAAGTTCTGATGATACGAGCAAACCAAGCCCATTTAATCAAAATAAATGCAATCAATATATTTTCAAGACCCACGCCCAAAATACCAATAATCGCCAACGCCATAACGTATCCCGGAAATGAAAGCATGATGTCACACATTCTCATAATAGAGGCATCTATTTTCCCTCTAAAGTAGCCTGCTAGAAAGCCTAATACAGCCCCAATCAAAACAGATATGAATAAGGCGACTAGCACCCATAAAATGCTAGGGCGAATCCCATAAATTAATCTCGATAAGATACATCGACCAAGGTGATCATTACCTAATAGGTATTCCCACGAAGAGGTTGCATACCGAAGGCTCATATTTACTTTGTTAGGATCATGTGGGGCAAATATAGGAGCAAATAGCCCAATGACTATTGTTACAAAAATGACGAATAGAGATATAGTACCTAGCTTATCTTTACTTAAATTTTGCATGATTCTCATTTAGAGTTCATTCCTTAATTTAGGATCCATCGCAGCATTTATTATGTCAGAAATCGTATTAAACAAGACAAAGGCTACTGCTAATATAAGAACATACGCTTGGATAATAGGGAAATCTCTGCTTAGTATCGCTCTAACACTTAGACTTCCTAACCCTGGCCAAGCAAAAACGTTTTCTATCACGACTGTACTTCCCAATATAATGGGTATAGCCATACAAAAAATCGAAACGGCAACTTGCAATGAATTTCTTAAGATATGAATGGTGATTTTCCTCTCTGTTAAGCCACATGCCCTTCCATAAAGTACATAGTCTTCATTTAAATTGCTTAACATTGAACTTCTAACGACCCTAAAATAAATGCCTGCATAACTTATCGCGATGACGATAACCGGTAGAATGTAACTCTTATAGGAATTCATACCGCTTGTTGGCAACAAATCCAATTTAACAGAGAAATACCAAATCATCAGAGATGCCAGCCAGTATGACGGCATCGCCGTTAGGAAAAATGAAAATCCTCTTACTGACTTATCCAATATTTTTCCTGCTTTCATCGCACAAATAACACCTAATAGTATGGATAAAACAATAATGACAACAGATGAAACGAACGTTAACTTGAACGTATTCAGAAATGCTGGACCTATTAATGACCAAACTGGTTTTCCTGTTACATATGATTCCCCAAAGTCCAACTGTAAGCAGGCAATAACCCACTCAAAGTATCGTATGATAAATGGTTTATCCATTCCAAATTTCTCTTTCGTTTGAGCAATTAATTCATCAGTTATAGTTGGAACACCTTGTGCTTGCAATACCACTTCGGCTGGATCTAAGGGAGAAAGATTAATTAACACAAACGTAAAAAATGAAATGACCAGAAGCAAAGGGATTGAAATGAATAGCCTTTTAATAATGTAACTTCCCATACAAAATCTCCTTTAAATAGAAAATCACTAGAGCAACACACATGTATCTACATTTTTATAAATTTAAATAAAAAGATTTACTCTTCACATAAATAAAAGGGGAAAGATCCCCCTTTTTTTAATTTTCTATTTAAAGTTCATTTGCTCAAATGGTAACTCAAATTGTGTTTGCTTAAAGGAAATGTCGTTTAACCTTTTGGGAGCAACTACAGTGACACTGCCATTTGATATTGGAATAAAGACAGCTTCATCATGAACTATTGTCAAAATATCAGCATATAACGATTTTCGTGTTTCCTCATCCGTGGACACCATTACTTCATCAATTTTTTTGTAAAGTTCATCTGCTTTCGCAATGCCACTTGTCGTATGTAAGTAAGAAGCCTCAGAAGTAAAAGCAGAAATTGTACTTTGTGGATCATACGCCAGACCCCATGTTTGATTGAATAATAAATCATAGTCACCAGTTGATCTTCTATTAGCGATTGAAGTTGATTCCTCACCGATAATCTCTAGCTGAATACCTGTCTCTTTTAATGAATTTTGAATAAATTCAGCCTGTGTTTTTTGGGAAGAAGAATTGCTGTCATAATAAAGGTTCATTGCTAATTTTTTGCCATCTTTCGTTCTAACTTCAGCACCATTACCTAATTCCCAGCCGGCTTCTTCTAATATCTCTTTCGCTTTCTCTAAATCGTAGCCTCGTTTCTTCAAATCGACATCTGCATAATTGACATTAGATGAAAACAATTTATCGGCTACTGTTTCTGTACCATTTAAAATATCCTTACTAATTGTTTTACGATCGATAGAGTACCAAATCGCTTCACGAACAGCTTTTTCACTTACTGGGTTATCAGATTGACTACTATTAGCTACGATCATTTTCGTATTCATTGGTTCACTTTTAACAAATTGATAATCACCAGATTCAACTAATTGATTCATTGCTTCGACATCAAGACTGTCTGCACCTCGATCATCTGTAAATGCAAAGTTAACTTCCATTTTTTGCAAGGCTAAAAATGTCGTTTCCCCTGCTGGAAGAACTTTAGAAGTAATTTTCTTGATTTTAGGTGAGCCACCCCAGTAGTTTTCATTGGCTTCGAAAGTGGCAAACTCATCCGTTTTATGATCAGTGAGAACGTACGGTCCTGTACCGTTGTAGCCATTTACGCCGTCTTTTGTTTCCCCGTCAATGAAATTTTTGGGTGACAGGAATACATAAGGTCTAGTCATAGACAATTCAACCAAAGTTGGATAATAGGCTTCTGACAGAACTAATTCAACGGTATACTCATCTACTACATTACAACTCTCTATTTTTGTTGATAGCTTAATCCAGAAATGCTTTTCTGGATTATTTTGTACAGCCTCAATATTCTTCTTCACTGCTTCTGCGTTAAATGGTTCCCCATCATGGAATTTCACATCTTCCCTTAAATGAAACGTGTATACTTTTCCATCTTCTGAAACTTCCCAGGACTCGGCAAGTAAAGGCTTAATCCCCTCTTCCGTATTTTCAACTAATGATTCATACACCATTCCTTGAGCTGGCATTGAACCTGGGTACAAATGAGGATTCATATCGTTAATATCTTTGGCTGATGCATAAACTAATTCGTTTTCACTATTAGCTGCATCACCATCCTTTTTCTTACCATTAGACTTTTCCGAAGTTGCAGAGCAGGCAACTAGAATAGTTAAAACCAAAAAAACGAGAACTGCTAATTTATATCTTTTACTAAACAATATAATTCCTCTCCCTTTAGCCTTACTTTACTTAATTTGAACGTGACTTTTTTTATTGACCCAATATGATCTCCATTCACCCCTTCTATAAATCGAAATGATTACTATTTAAATAGTATATAACCTCTTAGTTAAATACAAGGACTAAAATTGTAAGGACTTACCGGTTAACTTTCATCTTTATTGTAACCAAGCTCGATTACCGATTTGAAGATATTTCCAAATACAGAATTCCCCTTTGAACACACTATGTGAAACCCTGACCAATCTAAAACTACGAGTGAAACTTAAATCCCCTTAATATCATGTCTGATTCCGTTTTATGATTGGCAGAGGCCTTTCATTTATCAACCTTTTGGCTTTTTATGTTTGTTGAGCCTGCCCTTTTATTATCTATTTTTGTATAAATTTCTTCTAATAAGTCAGGATCCTCTGAAATAGACCGCTTATTTTCATCTACTAATTCTTTAAAGTTTTTCTTTCTCATCATTTTCTCCTCTTCAATGACATGACGAAACTCTCTTTCCAAGTCACTAAGGCAAAGCTCGTATAATTTTTCTTCGGTCTCCATGTCTGTTCCAAGTTGCTGAAGTTGGCTGATGATGAACTTTTTTCTATTTTCAACGGCATTTCGCAAGATAGCCCCCATAAATGGTTCACCTTCAAATATATATTCGATTAAGAAAGGATCCCCTGATCCTTTTCAAGGGTCATTAATTCCTTTTTTAACCTTTCCTTATCCAAATGATCTCCAATCAAAACTAAATTGGTCGAAAACCTAATGGATTGAGCAAATATGTATGGAACTCCATAGGAATATTGAATCAAGTGGGTACGAGAGTCTTCCTTAAAGCGTAGAAATCCTTTTATCCTAAAAACGTTAGGCGACATGGCTTTAAGCCAATTCTCAAAGGCTTCTCGATGTATTTCTACTTGAAATTGATAGGTCATGGTTTGGATGTGCAGGTGATGATGGACATGCATCTGTTCTCTGCTTTGATCGTCTTTCACTTCCCGTCTTGTTCGGAAAGTGGATATTGGTACATCCGCAAACGTGGTGATAGATAGCTGTGCCCTGGGGTTTAATTCTTTTATTTCTGTTTGAATGTCTGCTAATTCCACTGAAGACACACAGTCTGCTTTATTAAGCAAGATGTGGTCTCCATGCCTTACTTGTTCCGCTAATAACTTTTGAAGCTGATTGTTTAATCTTGCTCGATCTAGCCACCTTTTAGCATCGACTAAATTAATAATGGATTTCACCTGAACGTAAGGGGCAATGACAGGTGATAAGCATGCGTCCAATATTTCGATCGGATGAGCAACACCTGTAGCTTCAATATAAATAACATCCGGCTGCTCTTGCTGGTACAACATCAAAAGCTGAATCTCCACTTCGTCTTTCATCGTACAGCAAATGCAGCCATTTAAAAGCTCCGTAAGGGTAACATCCGACCCGATTATTCCTGAATCAACCGAGTATTCTCCTAGTTCATTCATTAATACAGCGACTTTACGGCCTTTCTCTTTCTCTTTCATCAATAAGTTTTTCAATAAGGTCGATTTCCCACTACCTAAAAATCCAGCTAAGATATAAATTTCAACATTTTTTTTCATATACATTCCTTCTTTCTTGCTTTCCAATAACATCCAGTACCTTTTTAGAAATAGGAAATTGCAATAAGGCAAGACGTTCGGATTTGCTAGGTAAGTTAACTAATAATCTCTCCAACTATGAATAATTTTGATTTATAAACAGGAAGGGCATAGTCCGTAAACTTCAAACTTATGATGATGGACGGTACATCCCTCAAGGGATGGATCTATCAAAGACATGGGAGATATCGAAATTTCTTTAGCAGATAGACATTTTTTGCATATAAACAAGTGCTGGGGAGATTGCTCATCGCTTTTTAAATAATAGAGACATTCTCCATCGCTGTAAGTGAACTCCATCATTCCTAAATCAGAAAATAAAGAAAGATTTCGATAAACGGTATCCGTACTAATGTTTCCTAAGGTCCGGTAAAGATGTTTGGTAAGGCGTTTAGCCGAAATCAACTGATTTCTTTGCTTAAGAAAATAAGATAAAATCTCCAACCGCTTCGGGGTGCATTTGTAGCCTTTTTCTTTTAAGATAGCTTCGCATACCTCCAATAGCAAAGGAATCATCTCCTCTCCTCTACTGCGGAAACCCACTCCCACTGTCCATCCCTTATTTCAACATGGCCTAATCCGGGAAAAGGATAGTGGCAGACAAACAGCAGCGTTGAATGTTTATGAGCTTCTTCCAGAAAAGAGGTACGTGTTTGTTGCCCTATTTCTGGTGATACCTCGGCCGCAATATGAGACGGTAAGTGCTGCAAAGCACTCGGATAACTGAGAATATCAGAAGCAACGAATAAGCTTTTTCCCTCTGACTTAATAGAGACGGCCAGATGACCTATTGTATGACCGGGGGTATGCTGAAGACGGATGCCCGGATAGATTTCAAAATCCGAGGAAGCCAAAACAATTTGATTTTTAATTGGCCTTAATTTATCATGTTCTTTCGATTCAGGCCGGTTCATCCAATAGTTCCATTCTTCCTCTCTAATAATATGATTGGCCTTGGGAAAAACCGGAATCCCTTTATGCGACACTCCTCCAATATGATCCATGTGACCGTGAGTGATAATAACCGTGTCAATGTCCTCTGGATAAATCCCCTCTTCTTGAAGACGCTCTAGCAATTGTCCGCTTGTTGGCAGGTACTCCCTCCCGAAACCAGCGTCCACCAGCATCTTCCTCTCCCCTGTATCAACGAGCAAAAAGTTAAGGGGAGCAACAAAATGATTTGGAATATCTTCAATGATTTTTTTCGGTGTGTCTGCAAAAAAGAATTCCTTAGATACTGGAAAAACCCCGTCCGACAATACGATTAAATTGAATGTCCCAATTTGGAAATGCCAGTTTACTAACTCTTTTATCATCTCCCTCCCCCTCTCCTAATTGAAGGAATTTGATAGTCCTCTTCATCCTTTAGAATTTTATCGAGTGCTTGCCACGTCATCAATGCACAGTTATGCCGTGCTTTAAGTGCATGGACTCCTTGCAGTGATAAACTATCTTCTAAATCTACTTCATCTGTCACATCCCCATTGCGGATGAGCTGCTCAAATGCGTTCCTAAGTCTTGCAATTTCTTTTAAAGACTTATTTTCGATCAATTCTGTCATCATAGATGCAGAGGCCATACTAATGCTGCAGCCCTCACCAATGAAGGCTGCTCTCTTAACTCGATCCTCTTTAAGATCTAAATAAAGGGTCATAACATCGCCGCAGGTAGGGTTTTTATAATGAACTTTTCGAACATGATTCCCGTCCAATTCTTCAAAATTTCTCTTGTTCCTGTAGTGGTCCATGATAACTTGGCGATACAGGTTATCAAGCATAGATGAAGTTCTCCCTTCAGTTTTTTGCTTTTAGTTTGCTATGCAATTTTTAAACTGTCGTTCCAGCTCTCCTTTGTCCAGATCCTTTCCAATGAAAACAAGCTGACTTAATTTTGGTTCTGTTTCTTTCCATTTTCGATCCGGATGTCCTGAAAACAACATATGTAGTCCTTGAAAGACAATTCGCTGTTCCATTCCTTTCACATGAAGAATGCCCTTATACCGCAGTAAGTCCTGCCCTTTTTCACGAACAAGGTAGCTCATCCAGTGATCTACCTTTGCCATATCAAGAGGTTTTTCTTCCTGAAAAGCGATGGATGATACCGTATCATTGTGGTGATGGTGGTGATGGTCTTCCAAAAAATGCGGGTCAATTTCAAGCTTTCGACTGACATCAAACGTATTAATACCAAGAATATCTTTCAAATGAATTTGGCAGTTTTGAGCATGTATTCTTTTCGCAGCTGGATTGATGCTAGATATTCTTTGTTCTAGAATATTCAGATCCTCTTTAGATACTAAGTCTTTTTTATTTAGAATGATCACATCTGCGAAAGCAATTTGCTCCTGTGCTTCATCATGATCATCTAAGTGTATAGTGACATGTTTGCTATCGACCACTGTGACAATACTGTCTACTTCAAATTTTTCAGATAACATGTCGTCCATAAAAAAGGTCTGGGCGACTGGTGCAGGATCAGCAAGGCCTGTTGTTTCAATTAATATTCGATCAAATTTCACTTTTCCTTGATCCATAGAAAAAACAAGAGTACGCAGAATGCGAATTAAATCTCCGCGAACGGTGCAACAAATACATCCATTGTTCATCTCTAAGATTTCTTCATCAGAATCAACAACGAGCTGATTATCTATCCCAACTTCTCCATACTCATTGACAATGACTGCAACTTTTTGGTTATGTTTCTCGGTCAATATTCTGTTTAAAAGAGTTGTTTTCCCGGCTCCTAAATAGCCTGTCAAAATCGTCACCGGTATTTTTTTCGAAGACAGCATATTCATTTTTTTCATCTCCATTGGGCTTATTTTGAGACTCTAATGACGTTTTCCTTTTCCTTTTGAACTCCTTTTACAGCATGAGGAGATCGGTCAAAACCGCTCCCATTAAAGACATGGCTTACCTTTTCCTTATATACCTCTCCTTCAAGAAGAGAGTCGACAAAACAAGAGGCCTCTTGCGGCTGTAAGTCCATATACCAGGTTCCCGATGGATAATCGATGACCACACACTTATCATGACATCGTCCATTGCATCGTGTCCGAGTCGTGTGAATGACCTCATCCAAGTCTCGGTCCGAAATCTCTTTTCGGATGACTTGGGTTAATTCTTCTGCTCCGGCTTTATTACAGCTGCTTCCGTTGCAAAGCATCAAATGATGTTTTGTGTTCGTTAAATCCCATGTAGCCATATGTGTGTCCTCCTTATCACCTTACGATCGTTTAAATCAATGGCGGTCGATACATAATCAGGCACCTTAAAAAAACTTGTTCAAATTGAAGAGAAGTGGTAGATTATGAATAACCATTATAAATCGTAATCATTACGTTTTGCAAGTGGAGTGTTTACTATCTTTTCAATAACCTTGGAGGTCTTTATGTATGATTCTTTCCCACCAATCCATTCAAAAGAAGATGATGGATAAAAAGCTGCAGATTACTCCCATCACAGAAACTCAATTTCAGCCTGCTTCCGTTGATTTGCGTTTAGGGAATCATTTTTTAAGCCTTGATGAAACTTCTGTTCCTTATCTCTCATTAGAAAAGGCGGCTAGTTATAAAGAGTTTTGCGAGGATAAGATTCTTATTCCTCCCCATGGATTTGTCCTTGGCACGACTCTCGAATGGATTAAACTTCCAAATAACGTTACGGCATTCGTCGAAGGCAGGAGTTCCATCGGGAGACTCGGGCTCTTCATCCAAAATGCAGGGTGGGTTGACCCTGGATTTGAAGGAAACATTACCCTCGAACTGTACAATGCCAATCAGGTGCCCATTGAGTTGAGCTCAGGAAGACGAATTTGCCAGCTCGTGTTTGCCGATTTGGATCAAGAGGGGCCAGCCTATTGCGGGAAGTATTCTGGCCAGGATCGGGCGTTTGAAAGCAGGATATACTTGGATGAAGAGTGCAGGAAAAAGAGTGATCTCTGTAAAACGTTTAAAGAATTTGATTGATCAAAAAAGGAGGCATCAAAATGAGTGTACAGCAGCATAAAGCAGAAGCTCCAATAAATTTGATTTGCATGATTATAACAGTCAGTGATACGCGCATCTTTGAGACGGACAAAAGCGGAAAGTTGATCAAGAGCTTGCTGGATGACTATTCTTGTACAGTAAAAGATTATCTGATTGTCAGGGACGAATACGAAGAGATTCTGGAAGCCATCAAAAAAGGCTGTGCGAATGAGGAAATTGATGTGATCTTGCTTAATGGCGGAACAGGAATTGCTAAACGGGATGTAACCATTGAGGCTGTTCAAAGCCTATTGGAAAAAGAATTAACCGGATTCGGAGAAATCTTTCGGATGTTGAGTTATACGGAAGATATTGGCTCAGCTGCCATTATGAGCAGAGCCATTGCTGGAGTTGCAAATGATACCGCTATTTTCTCCATGCCGGGTTCTTCTGGAGCTGTCTCTCTTGCGATGAAAAAAATGATTCTGCTTGAGATGGCACATGTTGTGAGGGAGATACGAAAAGATCATCAAGTAAAATAAAGCAACAAAAACGCTAAAACAAAAAGGGACACTACAGGAAGAATTGTTACAGCACATTTCTCCATTAGGATGGGAGCATATTAATTTTCTGGGTGAATATAGATTTGATTTACAACGAATTCCTACAATAAATTCTTTACGTCCTCTTAATCAATAAAAAATGAAGCCGATATTCCTTAGCGTACAGAATATCGGCTAACTTTATGTTCAAATTTGCTTAGCGTACAAAATTCGCGTTTTTTGCTCTGGACCCCATTAATTTGCATTTTTTTATTTTTACCTTCTCATTCCATTTTTGTTGTAGAATCATCTATGACATGATTATCTTCTCTTCCAACAATCAATTACCTGCTTTTGTATACGTTAATTTCGAACATTGCTGCCACTTTACTTCAATATATAGGTGAGATCTCCTTCTTGAAGAAACGCACCCGTTCAACAAAAAACTACAATATTGGTAGCCTAATTCTCCTTTTATCCCGAGTGGATAATATTCCATATAAAAAGGACACTTTTAGCTAACTAAATGAATCGACTTTTTATTTGTCTTATTCATTTAAAGCGCCCGATTGTTGAATAACCCTGAATCTGACGTAAATACTAAAGTCGAAAATATATAACTTAGAAAGGAAAGTATTATCATTAGAAAATTAACATTAGTTATAATGCTTATTACATTGATTCCACTTACTGGATTTGATAGGGCAAGTCAATTAGAAATATCAAATATTCAAACCACAATTATTAAAGCAGAAAAAATTCTTCGTTACGATATTAAATTAAAAAATACAGGTTCAACCCCATTTAAAAGTGAATTTGATTACCCTGGGCAGAATCCTTACGGACGCGAAGTAGTTGTAACACCAAACAAAAAATTAGCCTCCAAAATGGAAATATTAAGAGGAAGTCAGTTTATTAAAATGACTTCAATGGGTAGTGGAAGCACTGAAATGATAGAGACAGGAACTGAGGGTTCTTTTCACGTTGAATACAGAATTAAAAATGATATAGACCTAAAAGGTATTGAAAAATTGATTTGAAAGAGTTTTACGTGAAGTTGACAATCAAACTCTTATTAATACTTTATCAATAAGAAATTTGAATAAAAAGGCACATTGCTTTGCTCAAATATTACTAAGGGAAAATATACAAAAAGCTAAATGTGCAGGTGCTGATGAAGTGATTTTTAACAATGATGTTCTTGTAGAAATGTTAAGCTCTTGTATAAGAAAAAAAGAAAAAAATAGGTTATGTATTATAAAGTGACTGATTAATGGGATAAAGAGAAAAAAGCATTTGTTTTTATATATTGATTCTTAGATCTTATCCATTGGAAACAGTAGAATAGATAGTGCTCAGTAGTAACTAAAGCATGGATCTATCCTAGTACCTATACTAACTAGGTATTTAACGTTTATACCTCATTTTCCTCAAAACGTGTCAAACCCTCATTATCACCAATAACAAACAATATATCATTTTCTAATATTATAGCCGAAGGTGATATAATCATTTTATTATTTCTTTGAATTCCAATAATGGTACAACCATACCGTGCTCTAGCATCTAAATCAAGAAGGCTTCTATTACTCAATTTTTTTGTAGCTTTGATTTCAACAAGACTATAATCAGAGGAAAGTTCAATATAATCAATAATCTTTTCTGATCCGATGTAATGAGCAATTCGTCTTGCCATATCATGTTCAGGCAATATAACACGATCCGCACCTATTTTCTCAAGTACTTTCTTGTGATAGAGATTAGATGCCTTAACCCATACTTGTTTAATTCCCATTTCCTGTAGCCAAGAAGTTGGGGATAATTCTAAAACCTCCTAAAGCAAGTGAGAGATAAACCATTAATAAGATATTTATCTAATAAATGTAGTAAAGGAGATATCATGTTAAAAGCCAATCAAAACCAAAGAAGAACAATACGATTGCATCCTGCACATATATTGCTGCTTGGATTTATGGGATTAATATTACTTGGAACCTGTTTGTTAATGATTCCTTTTGCTACGAGTGACCGGCATCATCTAAGTTTCATTGATGCTCTTTTTGAAGCAACCTCTGCTGTTTGTGTAACTGGGTTAGCTGTCGTTGATACGGGCACCACGTTTACATTGTTCGGAGAAATTGTCTTACTGGTGCTTATCCAATTAGGCGGTTGGGGGTTTATGACCAGTGGAATTCTAATGTTTATTATTCTTGGAAAAAAAATCGGGTTGAAACAAAGGCTATATGCTGCAAGAATCTATAAACTCTTTCTCTATGCAAGGAATCATTAAATTAGTCCAGCGTATCATCATTATTACCTTAATAGTTGAAGCGATTGGAGCGCTAGCTCTTGCCATTCGTTGGTCACAAGAGATGAGTTTGGGAAAAGCCATTTATTTCGGAATATTCCATTCTATCTCTGCATTTAATAATGCTGGTTTTGGCTTAGAACCAGACAGTTTAAGTAAATGGGTAGGCGATCCAACTGTAAACATCTTCATTACTTTATTATTTATACTTGGTGGAATTGGATTCTTTGTAGTAGCAGATATTTATGAAAAGAAGCGTTTTAAAAAGTTTTCTCTCCACACCAAGATTACATTGTTATTTACAATCCTAATTAATGTAGTTAGCACACTGATTATATTTGCATTAGAGTTTAATAATCCTGCTACATTAGGGAATTTAGGGACGAATGATAAATGGTGGGCTGCTTACTTTCAAGGGGTTGTACCTCGAACGGCAGGCTTCAATACTGTAGATATAAGTCAATTAACGTTAAGTTCACAAGTTTATATAACAGGCTTAATGTTTATAGGAGCATCTTCTGGTTCTACTGGAGGAGGAATTAAAGTGACCACTTTTGCTTTATTGCTCTTCGCGCTATGGTCCGTATTAAGGAATAAAGAAGATATAAATATTTATAATCGCAGGATACCTAAATCCCTTGTGTTTAGGGCTTTATCAATTGCCGTTTCAGGCATTATCTTTATTTTTGTCATTTTCTTCTTGCTTACCATTACAGAAAGAGGAGCTGATATGTCTAAGTTGGCATTTGAAACAGTCTCAGCCTTTGGAACAGTTGGATTAAGTGCTGGCTTAACTCCGGAGTTAAGCCCTATGGGACGTATACTCATCACTATTATGATGTTTATCGGAAGAGTTGGCCCATTAACTATGGCCTTCGCACTTGCACTCCGTTCAAATAATAATGCAAAAATACGTTATGCTGAAGAGAAAATACTAATTGGATAAATTGACATTAAATGGACAACTCTAACCGCTCTTCCATAAATGTTAATTTATACAGAGAACCAGGTGAATAAAGATAAATTGATTGCTCTTCAATCAGAAGCTAGTCAATTTATCTTTATATGGGAAAAATTTAAGTACAAGGTTCTTTTTAGTTCTGTTATTATTTCTGCGAGCATGTTGGGGAACTCATCCATGTTGGATGCAGTTATCAGATTAGCTCGGTAGCTGGAGAAACCAAAGGATATCCCTGTAGCACAGGAGGTAAAGAGTAATCTGCTTTAATTGGAAAATGGTTTTTTACTTTACAATAATAAATCATTCAGATTGTGATGTTTTTCACTTAAACTAACCTGCTTATATTTAAGTACATTCCTTCACATCTCATAAAATAATAACAAGTATTAATTGAAGTTCTTACTCCATTAAATGGCCCGATTGTGGAATAAGGATTTAAATCAAAGTTAACTGTATTGACAAAATTGACATAAAAGAATAATGGGATTTTGCTCTATCCAACTCGTGAACTTATATTCCATTTTCCAGTAATCTTAAAATTTCAATTGTAAAACCTATAGTAGAAAATATTGCAATGGAAAAAATGAAAATAAAATACGAATATCTAATGAGTAAAGGGAATTTATTAAATGGGAATTTTAAGGATATTTGTTCCAGAATAAAAAACATAACCGCCACAAATATAGAAATAAAGCTAAAACCACTAGTATAAGAAAGAAACAGAAAGCTAAATAGAATACTAAAACCTAAATATAAAACAAATTTGAATAAAACTTTTGAGTTCAAAGGGACTTTATTTGAAAATGCCTCAGTTAAAACTGATATAGGTAAAGCGTAAAATATAACCCCTAAGAAAAGGAAGAAATGAATATAGGTATATGTGAATAAGTCTTTTAACTCAAATTTTATTAATCCTATCATATTTAAAGTGAAAGAAATTAAACACAATGATAATACATATAGAACAAAAGAGACATTTACTTTATTTAGTATCAAATACCAGTTATCACTATAATTCTTCATCAATTTTCACACCCCTAGTTTGAACACTAAAATGGACGATTACTATGTTATTCAATTAAAGCCCCCGATTGTTGAAGATCATTTATGTTGTCTTATCGAAGAATAGCGCCCGATTGCTGAAGATCGTCTTGGAACATCAATGGATACTCCAGAATAGCCCCCCCTTTAATGGAGTATGTATCTACTTAACCTGAAGAGGTTTTCGACACTTAATTTTTTTCCCATCTAACCTTTCAACAATTACATCTTTTAATGTCCACTCTGTAAGTTTTTCATTTTCGACAGTGAGGGTAAACAAATGATATGGAGGTTTATGTGCTCCCTCAAATGTTTGGAATTGATATGTTATTTCGTAAGCGTAACCCATATTCGGTTTTCTTTTGACCTCAATAAACTTACAGAAAGTGGACTGTTTGATTTCACCAAAATAATCATTAATTGCTTTATCTTCTAATGGGTCTAAAAATGTAAAGATGACATCTTCCAGTAACATTTCATATCGAGTTTTTTCTGTTTCTGCTTGTACAGGAGTTATAGAAATTAAACTAAGGATACAGGTGATTAAAAGAAATTTCTTCATTCCAATACCTACTTTCATTTTTTCAATTGTTTATAGGTATTTTTCCCAATATATGAATCAACATCCCTCTTGTAGTAACCTGTCCCGTTCGTTTAAGTACAATCCTTCATAATCTCAACTATATTTAAACATATTCAATTTTTTTTAAAGGTGTTGTTCAATTATCTGGCCCTTTTCTGGAATAAGTGAGATGAGGTTTGAAACATCTTTTTTGTAAATGAAACGACTTTATTATAAGGGAAACATCTTTATTGTCACTCAATAGTAGCAAAAAACGAACAGAGGGGGAACCCATATCCCCCAGAATTTATCTTTCTTTCAAAAAAGCCTAAATCCCATACTGAATTCAGGCATTTTTATGATTAAAAATTATCGTTGAACGGCCGTTTGTTTACTTTTAACACGGATGTCTTTTTCGATGATTCCATCTTTGACAACCACGACAATATTATCGCTATCTTCCAGGGACCTAATGTTTTCCAACGGATTGGTTTTGGTAATAATAAAGTCTGCTAATTTTCCGGTTTCAATAGTGCCCAGTTTATCTCCCCAGCCCATGCATTCTGCCGCTACTTTAGTTGTTGCAACGATCGCTTCCATTGGCGACATCCCAATATCGCACATAAGACCTAGTTCACGCAGGTTTGTTCCATGCAGCATTACCCCTGCATCAGTTCCCATGGCAATTTTCACCCCCGCGTTATAGGCTTTGGAAATACTCTCCCGATGAATTTCTACCACTTCACGTGCCTTTTCTACTGCATATGCAGGCATATCTTCATTGACTTTACTTGCTTCCAGTACGGAAACAGGGGCAAGCAGGGTTGGAACAAGATACGTTCCTTTTACGAGCATAAGTTCAATCGCCTCATCATCAAGGTAAATGCCATGCTCGATGGAATGGATACCAGCCCGGACAGCATTTTTAATTCCTTCCGTCCCTTGAGCATGGGCCATAACCTTAACTCCACGGCGGTAGGCTGCCTCTTGAACGATGATGGATAACTCCTCTTGTGAAAATTGGGTGAATTCTGGATGGTCAGTGGGGCTCATGACACCTCCTGTTGCGTGCACTTTAATAATATCAGAGCCAGCTCGCAGCATTTCTCTTACCTTTTTCCGAACTTGTTCCGGACCGTCACATATACCGGAAGGCATTCCCGGATAGCTTTTGCTTGTGACATCGATACCGGAACGCATCCAGGAGTCTCCATGCCCGCCTGTAATCGTTAAAGGATTAATACTAATTTGCATGCGCGGCCCTTTGACCAACCCTTTTTCGACCGCCTGCTTGACTCCGAAATCCGTGAAACCCGCGTCTCGAACCGAGGTAATTCCAACATACAAGGTTCGCTTCATATATTCGATTGCCTCATAGAATTTAAGAGAAAATGGTGTGACCAACATCTCGCGCATATCCTTTATTTCGACCATCATATGAACATGGGTATCGATCAATCCCGGCAGAATAAAGCCGCCTTGGGCATCCAAAATTTCAATCGTCTCATTAGGGAGGTTAATGTCATGGATGGTACCCACTGATACAATACGATTGTCTTTACACAAAACTGCGGCATTCGTACTGATTCCCTTGCCTGTCCCGTCGATAAGACTTCCATTTTTCACTAATTTATAGGCCATTTTTCGATCCCCCTATAATGAATTTAAAAACCTTCAATCTTCAAGAAACTTCGGGCGGTGACAGGCACCGGCCCTATAATGTTTTTACAAGAATGCTGGCAATAATAACAGATGCGATGGTAACGGAAGTAAATCCGCCAATGAGCATCGGTGGCAAGATTTCGCCCAGGATTTTCTCCTCTTCTTCCTTCGTCCTTCCAATACTTCGGCTAACTTCTTGTGACACAAGATAGTCACCCGGAAAACCATACAATGCTGTTAAAACAACGGGAATTCCTTTATTAGAGTCCCATTTAAATAATTTTGAACCAATAAATCCTCCGATAACGAGGCCAATGGTACCTACGATAAGGATCACGGCAACGGCCGGCAAAACGCTGACCATTTGTTCTAACGTAATGGAGGCTAACGAACCAAGAACAAGGAATACTAAACCAACCATCGCAATGCTAAATCCATTCGCCTTTTCTAATGACTTTTCAGGATAAAAACCAAAGTAAGCACCGATAATCCCGATGGCTAAACCCCAAAGGCTATAGCTAATGCCGGTAAGACCATCTAACCATACAGATAAGGCACCACCAATAAAGATTAAGAATAATAGAATAAAGGCACTATCCATATACTTCTCTGGAATAAGACTTCTTTTTTTGGACACTTCACTTTGTGTACCCCGTTCTATTACATCATCATCAGCAATAGCTGCTGCAGCGAATGTACCTGCTTCCATCGTTCGACGAAGATTCATTGCATGTCTTCGTAACAAAAGGGTTGTTAATGGCATGCCAACGACTCCTTGTAGAGTAAGAACAATAATAGGAATGGCAAGTAGAGCTGTTAATCCGGCTTTTTGAAGAGCCTCAGACGTGACCAGATAGGCAATCAAACCACCTGTTAATGGCCCTGCTCCTGCCACTGCCGTTTTATAATCAAAGATTAGGGGCACCACAAGAAGCATCAAAGCAATAGAACAGGCCAAACCGATCAAGGTAATTAAAACAGCTTTATATTGACTTTTCATGACCTTCATTGGGATTAAGGTTCCCATGTGTACGAGCAAAGCCGGCTGCAACACCGTACCGACAACGGCAAATGTCGAGGCTTCAATGATATTAGAAGGTACAATTCCTGTTTTAAAACCAGTAAAAATAATGATCATGACTACAAGCAAAGTTGGCACTTTAGCTCTCGTCCAAATAGAGATAATTTCTCCTACCGTAATGATGGCTAAAACGATTAATGTCGCGATGACCGGATTCATGACACTTCCTACCTTCTTTCTGACATTTATTTGTTTACAATCTATTACTCTTTCTTATTGAGCTTAAACGGTGCATGGACCAGAAGCTTTAACCCATGCTCAAGCGCAGCTTCATCAACTGAAAACCTTGGATGATGATGCGGATAAACCATTCCCATTTCTTCATTTCCTGCAGCAACCATTAGAAAGCAGCCCGGGACCACCTGTGAAAATGCTGAAAAATCTTCACTTCCCATCATGGCACCGGATTCTAAATGGAGAATAAACTCCTCTCCGAGTACCTCTCCAATGAGTTCTTCCATTTTCTTTGTCAGTTTTTCCTCATTGACAACGGAGCTGTAGCCAAATTCATAATCAAAATCATACCAAGCCCCATGAGCTTCCGTAATTCCCTTAACGATCCTTTCCATTAATTTAGGAATCTCTTCTCTCACTTTTGGATCAAAGCTTCGAACGGTACCATTTAATTCTACGGATTGCGGGATGATATTTTGTGCCGAACCGCCATGGATTTGTGTAACAGAAATAACCGACTTTTCACTTGTGGCGATATTCCGCGATACGATATGCTGAAGGTTGCTTACGACTTCGGCACTAATGACAACAGGGTCAATGGCCGTATTTGGCTGCGAGGAATGACCGCCCTTGCCTTTAATCGTTATATTGAACACATCACAGTTTGCGGAAACAGGGCCATAGCCGATGCCGATTTTACCTGTTTGGAACGGTGAGGCTAAATGTAAACCAATGATCTGGTCCACGCCATCAAGAACCCCGGCATTCACCATTTCTGCCGCTCCACCAGGAGGCAGTTCCTCCGCGTGTTGAAAAAGAAACCGGACTTCACCGCTAATGTGATCCTTTAATTGGGAAAGAACTTTCGCAGCTCCCAAGAGCATGGCAGTATGGCCATCGTGACCACAGGCATGCATAACACCCGGATTTTTCGAAACAAAATCAAAGTCATTTTCCTCATGGATTGGAAGCGCATCCATATCTGCCCTTAAGGCAAGGACACGTCCTGGTTGAGTGCCAATTAACCGTGCAACGACACTTGTTTTGGTTGGTCTCGAAATTTGCAAATTCCGAAAGCTTTCAAGAGTTTCATAGACAAATTGAGATGTCTTTTTCTCTTTAAACGATAATTCAGGATGTTGATGGAGATATCTTCTCCACTCTATCACAGTGTCTTTCACTGAATGGATTAATTCGTCCACTTTAATGGTTCCAATCATTCTCTTAACCCCTTCCTAAAATTTTCTTTGAAAGAGAGACAAAAATACGAACTCCATACTCCAAAGATTCCTCATCAATGTCAAAACGCGGGTGATGGTGTGGATGAACAATTCCTTTCTTCGCATTTCCCGCTCCTACAGGAATAAAACAGCCAGGTGCTTTTTCCAAGTAGGCGGAAAAATCTTCTCCTCCCATTGCCCCTTCTCCATAGAGAACAAATTCGCTACCAAACTCTTCGGTAATGCATCCTTCCACGATTTTGGTTAAGTCAGCATCATTAAAAACGGTACTGTAGCCGTAATGATATTGAAATTCATAAGAGCCGCCGTGAGCTTGTGTAACCCCTTTTGCGATTCGTTCAATTAACGAAATGGCTTGCTCTCTCACTTTCGGACTAAAGGACCTGACGGAACCACCAATTTGAACAAATTCCGGAATCACATTTTTGGCGCTGCCAGCTTGAAGCGTGGTCGTAGAAATGACTAATTTTTCTTTTGGATCCAAATTTCTCGAGACGATCTGCTGAAGATTTGTAATGAACTGAGCAGTCATAACGATTGGATCAATGGAATTTTCAGGCTCTGATGAGTGTCCGCCTTTACCGATAATTTTTAGATCAAACATATCCGAGTTTGCCGTAACCGGTCCATAGACAATGCCAATTTTGCCTATAGGCAGTGTCGACATAAGGTGGATTCCGACAATATAATCGACATCATCGACAACTCCTGCTTTTCACTAATTCCTGTGCACCGCCAGGCGGCAGCTCTTCCGCATGCTGAAAAATAAATCTGACTTCTCCTTTGATCTCATCCTTCATTTGTGTTAAGACTTTTGCGGCACCAAGCAGCATGGCTGTATGTCCGTCATGACCACAGGCATGCATGACTCCAAAATTTCCCGAAGTATAGTCCATATTATTTTCTTCATGGATGGGAAGAGCATCCATATCCGCACGCAGACCTAAAACTTTTCCCGGCTGGCTTCCCATTAGTGAAGCGACCACGCTCGTTTTGGTTGGTCGGGTTACTGTTAGTCCGCCAAATGATATAAGCTCATCATAGACAAACTGGGAGGTTTTTTCTTCTTGAAAGGACAATTCAGGATTTTGATGAAGATATCTTCGCCAGTTCCTTACGGTGTCCTTAACAGCAGCTATCATTTGACCTTCTAAACTTGTATGAAACATTCTTTCACCCCTAGTATTTAGAATAATTAATTTTTTCAGAAAATAATTTTCGGTTAATTTAGCATAGCATTTTCTTTGTACTCAAAAGTAATAAATAATTTTTATATCCTCTAAAAGACTATATAATGCGTTTTTCTGGGCCATAGAAACTATTTATGGGATAATTTACACCAATCATTCGTATTGAGCACATAGAAAAATTATTATAAAATCTATAAAAAGATAGAATATTCTATCAAAGGAGTGTTTGAATGGATTTACAAGGTCTGGAGTCTTTTTTAACAGTTGCTCAGAAAAAAAGTATTTCCAAAGCTGCCGCTTATCTTCACATAACTCAGCCTACATTAAGTACGCGGATTCGGAAATTGGAAAAAGATCTTGGTTTTCAGCTGCTGGAAAGAAGTTGGGAAGGGATAAAGCTATCCAAACAGGGCCAATACTTTTTACCCTATGTTGTACACATTCTTCACGAATTAAGTAATGCTTCAACCGTAATAAAGGACTTTCATGACCTTGTCTCTAAAACGCCCGTTCAAGAAGTAAGCAAGCATAATGAGTGTTTACGAATAGGAATCAACCTATGGCTTGCTCCCGTTTTTACCAATGCCATTATTACCGAGCTTAGCCAACACTTTCCACACCTCGAATTTAGTTTTATTACTCGTCCGACAAATACGTTAAAAGAATTGATGGAATATGATGAGATTCATATGGCCATTTATTATCAAAATGAGAAAAGAACCAGGCATTTTAGCCAGGTTCTGTTTAAAGATGAGATGGTGCTTTTATGTTCGAATGAGGATTGGAATATGATTGGCAAGGATATCAATAATATCAATAATATCATGTATTTAAACAAGCCCTACTTACTTTTTGATAATCCTGTAATAGCCAACAATACTAAATTCATCAACACTTTAAGGAGCAGATTAAATATTCAAAAGTGTCGAATGGTGGATCATGTCAATGTCATGCTTAGTTTGGTTACTTCCAATAAAGGATACAGCGTATTGCCGAAAACTGGTTTACACCAATTGGGAGATTTAACCTCCCTTCCAGTAAAAACAGTTCCATTAGGGAATTCATTTCCAAGTATTGATATTCATTTGGAATATGATATAAACTCACCACTTATTACGCCTATAAAATCTATTGAAAAGATGTTATTAACTTCTTCGTTTGAGACTGAATTTGCTAGTTAACACAAATAATTAATATTTTCACCAGAACCATTATTTACATAATAGAAACTTTAGGAAGTAAGCATATTTAAAACCCCCTTGGTGTCTAAAGGGGTTCAACATGCCCAAATCCACCATTTATGAAGGGTTTTATACATGGTTGATAAATCAAAGTTTTGGCTTCTGAAGAAGCCTAACAGCTGTATGAAATCCCATTTTTTATACAACCATTTATTCAACTAAATGGCCCGATTGTTCAGTAAGCAAGTTTAACAAAATCTGTATAAATATTTATGACTATACAGTTTCTCTCTGAGAAATGATTCAAAAAGATTAATAAATATACTGCCGAAAAATACATCAATTAAATGCCAGAAACAATTTCAGTTGTAGCCTTGAAATAAAGTTTGATTAAATTAACTCTATAAACCTTGATAAAAGAGCAAATAGAAAGAGCATGTTTTGAAAAAGTTTGATCAAAATAAGCTCTTAATATATTCAAGTGAATCAGTCTTTTATAAAACAGTTTGATAATTTCTGTGATCCTTATTCAATTAAAGCGCCCGATTGTTGAATAAGAATGCTTCTTTTTAGCCTCCGTCAATTACTCCGTATCTATTTTGTTTTCCCATCCAAGAACTAGCATCACGCCACTTTAGACTCTTGGAAGAAATCCAGCTATTAGTGCCAAGTGTATAATCTTTGGGTTCCCAATCATAGTCATCAGCCCAATAAAATAAACCTTTTTGTAAAATCAGTTTTGCATCATAAATGATTGAATCGTAATTAATTGGACTTGGAACGATGTGAAATTGGGTTACACCTTCAAATAATAACTCAATTGCAGAAGGGTCACGAAACTGCCTTTGGAAATGTATTCGTACATTAATATCGAGTTGGGTGACATACCCATCGATAAATTTTCATCAACATAACTCTCAGTCCACATATATAATTCCTTTAAACAACTATCATGAAATCTACTAAATTTGTCCAAAAGTTTTTCAATATCTTTACTATCTTTAACTTCTATCCAATCCATCGGATACCACCCACTTATTAGGTATTCTTTTCACATTAAATAATAGGACTCCATCAGTTAGATAAATATGGAAAATCAACATTTCAATTTACAGGAATTTTAGATGATGTAATAAGTGGGTTTTTCCATTCCATTCGATGATACATTGCTCTACACCTAAAACGGCTGTTCTGGTTTCGTGATTTGCTTATGAATCCATTCCTTAATTGAAGGCAATATCTCATTATTAAATTGAATATTTGCCATTTGGGGATAGAGGTCTTGGGGTATTGGATAGAAACTAATATTTATTTTTTTATCTCTGTTACAGGAAATCGATGCTACTACAGTACCTTTAAGTTGTGGTGGGCGTGAACATCGACTATCAAATTCAAATTTTCTTTTTTGACCAAAAGAAATATAAATATCTTCTTCTTTGGATAAATTAAACTTAATTTGCTGTTTATTGTTGCGTAAGTTTCTAATTTGTTGAGATTTCGATAAAAACCATCCTCAATTCCCCACCCCCATAAATTGTGACAACAATTAATAGTCCACCTCATTTTATTTATTCCCTGCTTAATACTCTTATTGAAGTAATCTGCCTGTTAGTACAACAAGCAAAAAAAAATCGCCGCAGCTAAAATGGACCGCCCATTTTTTTATAACTTATCTAAAAGACTATTAACCCTATATAAAAAGGCTAGTCGATTGACTAGCCAAATTGTGTAAACAAAATGCAAAGATAACGATTTAAGACTCCCAATTTGATCAAGCTCGCTTTTGTGCCGCAAAATCTTGGTTGACTACCTTTTTATTATTTAAGAAACGTGATAATCCCAATGTTGTAATACTTGCAAACACAACACTTAACGCACTGAACCATGTAATTGAAGTTAATGATATTTGCCCCACAATTACTCCACCTAAACCTGCACCAAAAGCAAAACCTAATTGCATCATGGATTGGTTCAGACCCAGCAACACATCTGAGGATTCAGGTGATATCGTTGCTAAATTATATTGCTGAGTTGCACCTGATGACCAGGCTGCAAATGACCAGACTGTCAATATAATAAATACTGCAATATTTGAATGTGATATGAATGAAAGCACGACTAAAGATGTTACGTTTACAAGTAACCCTCTTTTTAATGTGAAAATTACGCCTTTTTTATCTGCCCTTAAGCCACCTAGTTTAGAACCAAATAAGCTTGCAACTCCAAGAACAAGAAAAGTAATGCTTAAAAGATGATCACTCATACCTACAGTATTTACAAGGAATGGAGATAAATAAGTAAAAATAATCGCGTACCCTGTCATTAAAAAGAAGGTGATTGATAATGCTAAAGCAATTTTTGGTTTTTTGAACATAGCAATTTGTCTCGTTAAAGGGATTGAAGCATCACCATTCATTTTTGGTATTGTATTTATAACAATAAAAATGACAAATAAAACTAATAATGCGATACCGATAAATACAAATTTCCAGCCATACGTAGATGTAATAAAACGTCCAATAGGAACGCCAATGATTAATGATGCGGTAAATCCCATGACAACTGTTGCAATTGAACTTGCCTTTTTATTAGCAGGGGCAATCTTTGCTGCGATACTTAAAACTGTAACGACTGCTACACCTGTACTTAAAGCCATAATAATGCGAGCAATCATAAATAATCCATACCCTGGTACAATCACTGAAAGTAAATTTCCTACAATAAAAACAAATAACGTATAGATCAGTAATTTACGTCTTTCCATTTTAGACGTTAATACCATTAATATAGGTGTACCGATTGCATAGGCTAATGAAAAGGCTGTAATTAATTGACCAGCCGCTCCAATTGACACTCCTAGAGCATCTGCCATTTTATCCAAAATACCTGAGATGATGTATTGTGAAGTACCAACTAAAAAACTTATCAATGCTAAAATATAAATCTTTGCTGTATTTGACATGTGAAATTTTCTCCTCAATATCACTATTAATTTCTATATTTCTATAAAAACTGAAATAATATACAAAATGAAAGAATCTATATAAGCTTCATTCTATTCTAGTGCTTTAAATTAATGTACTATGATGCTTCTTACTATCGTATTCTTCCAATTCTTTACCATTTTTTAAACGATGAATAAAATCAGGATTAGAAATTAATGGACGTCCGAAAGCAGCGACATCAATTATTCCTTCTTCAATCGCCTGATTCGCCATTTCTGGATTTAATGTACCTACCCCAATAATGACACCGTCCCAGTATTTTCGGACTAATTGATGCATCGTTTTTCCATTTGCAAGCACTCGATCAAATTGCATAATAGATGGGTGAACCATTGTTGCACCCGCTTCCTTAAATGCCTCAACAAATGTACGAATAGCCATTTCTGGATCTTCCCACATGTAATTTGGTATATCTGTTTTATGAGCAGAGAATCGGATCATTGTTCGTTCTGTACCGATTGCGTCGATAACTGCTTTAATTACTTCCTTCATGAACGTTAATCTTTGAGCAAGGTCACCACCATATTCGTCTGTACGATGATTTGTTATATCTGAATTAAATTGGTCAATTAAGTATCCGTGGGCACCGTTAATTTCCACACCATCAAAACCTGCTGCTATTGCATTTTTCGCAGCTTGCGCAAATTGATTGATTACTTCATTAATATCTTCAATTGTCATTTCTTCAGGAACATCATATGGCTTACGGAAACGAGAGACAAGGCCTTCAGCGGGAATAGCTGATGGTGCTTGAGGAGGCAGATTTCCAGCAAGATCGTTATGAGATAAACGACCAACATGCCATATTTGAGCGATCATTGTTCCTCCCTCTTTATGCACAGCATCAGTCACTTTTTTCCATCCCTTTATTTGTTCATCTGAATAAATGCCTGGAATTCCAGGATAGCCTTTTCCACGAGGACTAATGATCGTTCCTTCTGAAATGATTAAACCAACTCCATCGGCAGCACGTTTTCGGTAATATTCAACAATATCCTCTCCTACTACCCCCGTTTGATCGTCTGCAAAGGTTCTTGTTAATGGTGCCATTGCGATACGAGAGCGTAAATTCCAAGCTCCGATTTTTATCGGTTCGAACAATTTACTTTCTAAACCATTTTTTAAATTTCCCCAAGAATTTGTTTCTTTGCTAATTTGACCCATACATTTTCCTCCGTTCATTTCGGTTATTCGTTATTTCTATAAATACTGAAATTTAAATTAAAATTATTCCGCTTTGAAATTTAAAACAAAGCGGGAGCGTATTGTGCAAGGACTTCTCGTTGTAAACTGTAATATCTGAAGGTTCCCTCTCTACGAACTGCTAATAATCCGCATTCGAGTAATGGTTTTAAATGATGCGTCAATGTTGAATTGGCAGGGATTTTTAATTGATTTGCCATTTCCAGGCAAGCTAACTCTGATTGTTGAGCAAGTAATTTTACGATTTGTAAACGAGTCGATTCACCTAGTGCCTTATAGACTTTTACTGCAATATCATCATTCACCACTAAAAACCTCCTTTCAGCAATTCTTATTTTAGTATTTATAGAAATATTGTAATTAATCAGAGATGCTCTGTCAAGAGAATGCTTTTCCATTTTTTAATTCAAAGGCTGTTTTCTTAATTTAAGAATGTGATTGTGATTTCCACTTCATGATGCTCGCTTCTAAATAAAATAATTATATTAAAATATTTTTTAGTCTTCTGCACTTTAGTCTAATTATCTTTTTTAACAATATTTTCAATCTTTTTCTTTTCCAATACAATTAACCTTAACTAACGTATTTTCCAATACTGCTTTCATTGTTATTGTCGTGAATGCCGCATGTATCACCACCATACGTACCGTTAGCATTTAATCCTAACCAACGTTTTCCTAATGGGTTGCGAGGATCGCCCCCAGGAGTATGTCCCGTATAGTAAGGACGATTTTTAATTTTGTTCACGACTTTAAAAATGCCCACAGATGTTTTATCCCACGTTTTCCCGTTGCTACTGGATCAACCATTTCAATATAACCATTATAAAAATACGGAAGCTTGTTGTAGTACTTGTTAATAATGATTAAATCTTGATTCGCTGGTTTATTTGCAGCTTCTGTTTTCCCCTCATTTACTCCACATAATGCGACAATCAGCAACCAAAGTTAAAAACCCTGACGGGTTTATCAAGAAAGCGAATTGTTGGATTACGGAGTCAAAATTGCAGCTCCCGTGATAAGATGGGTTAGGGTCAACAATTTTAGGGGAAATAAAAATGTGGAAGCAGACTGAGGTTTTCGCTGTTTTTATAAAAAATAGGATGGTTAGTCAACCATCCTATTTACCTTACCTATTTACCTTGCCCATTGAACCACTTGGTCGAGGCTTCTTCTTGTTTTTTCACGTTTTGGCTCATGAATTCTATAGCCGAATGCCACCATAACGGAGACATCAAACTTGCCATCTTCAAGAAATCCTTCATTTTTCAAAATGTCATGCACCTGATCGTAGTTGAAACCTTCAATTGGGCAGGAATCAATTCCGATTTGAGCTGCAGCTGTCATCATATTACCGAGGGGGATATACGTTTGTTTACTTGCCCAGTCAAATAAGTAACGCTCGTTTTCCAATAGACGGAAATCCTCTTGGAACGTTTTCAGTCCATGAATCATTTGTTCTAAAACGTCTTCCGGCATTTTTTGGACATTTTTATAAATGTCTAAAATATAGTCAGAGTCGTAGCGCACATCTGTACGAGCAAGAAGGATGACGAAATGGCTTGCTGTTGGCAGCTGTCTTTGTGCACCCCAAGAAACGGCTTTTAATTTTTGTTTCAATTCCTCATTTTCGACCACTAAAAATTTCCACGGCTCAGACCCGATTGAACTTGGAGATAAGCGGCCAGTTTCTAAAATGAATTCAAAATCTTCATCGGAAATCCGTTTTGTCGGATCGAATTCTTTTGTAGCATAACGAAATTGATATGCCTTTAGAATTTCTTGTTTTTTATCTATGTTGTTCATCTATATACACACCTTTCGAAAAATCGTATTGTGCAAGGACTTCTCGTTGTAAACTGTAATATCTGAAGGTTCCCTCTCTGCGAACTGCTAATAATCCGCAATCGATTAATGGTTTTAAATGATGCGTCAATGTTGAATTGGCAGGGACTTTTAATTGATTTACCATTTCCATGCAAGCTAACTCTGATTGTTGAGCAAGTAATTTTACGATTTGTAAACGAGTCGATTCACCTAGTGCCTTATAGACTTTTACTGCAATATCATTATTCACCGTTAAAAACCTCCTTTCAGTTATTCTTATTTCAGTATTTCTATAAATATTGTAATTAATTAGAGGTGCTCTGTCAAGAATGTGCTTTTCCATTTTTTAATTCAAAGGCTGTTTTCTTAATTTAAGAATGTGATTGTGATTTCCACTTCATGATGCCCTCTTCTAAATAAAAAAATTATATTAAAATAACCTTTAGTCTTCCGTACTTTAGTCTAACTATCTTTTTTAACAATAATTTTCAATCTTTTTCTTTTCAAATACAATTTATTTCTTTAGAGTTTTTCACTAAAATAAAATAACGCACATCAGGTTAAATAAATATAAGAACAAATAGTCACCAAAACATAAAGACTGTATCAATGATTACCAAGTAATCATTGATACAGGCTATTTTAATATTCGTTATTTTACCATCGCCCCCGTTAGTTGAAGAAGCATCTAATTAATTAGCATTTAATCGATAAGATAATATATGACTTACCGATTAATCCTTTTATTTAGTCTTAACTATCGAAAACTTCTTAAATGCCAAGACTGCATTATGTCCTCCAAAACCAAAACCATTAGAAATAGCATAGTTTATTTCTGTCTTAACTGCATGGTTTGGAACGTAATCTAAATCACAATTTTCATCTGGTATTTCGTAATTAATAGTGGGAGGAGCTATATCTTCCATGATACTTTTGAGTGCTATAATGGACTCAATTCCCCCTGCAGCTCCGAAAAGGTGTCCAGTCATTGATTTGGTAGAACTCACCTTTAAATTATAAGCATGAATACCAAAAACACTTTTAATTGCTTTAGTTTCTGATTTATCTCCTTCAGGGGTACTAGTTCCATGGGCATTTATATAATTTACATCAGTAAGGTTGATTTCACCCATTTCTAAAGCTAATTTCATAGCATTTGCTGCACCGTTATAATCAGGGGAAGTAATATGATAGGCATCCGTTGTGGAACCATATCCTACAATTTCTCCTAAAATTGTCGCTCCTCTTTCTTTAGCGTGTTCATACTCTTCAAGGAATAATACACCTGCTCCTTCTGACATAACAAAGCCATCACGTTGACTGTCAAATGGACGGCTTGCCCTTTCTGGAATATCATTAAAAGTGGACATTGCTCTCATTCTTGAAAATCCAGCAAAAGCTAAAGGATTAATAGGAGCTTCAGCCCCTCCAGCTAATATTCCATCAGAGTAACCATGCCGAATATTTAAAAAAGCCTCCCCAATCGCTTGATTCCCTGTTGCACAAGCAGAAACAGGAGAATAGCTAGGTCCCTTAAATCCTGTTTTTATGGAAATAATACCTGAAGCCATATTACTAATCATCATAGGAACCATAAATGGAGAAACTCTTCTTGGTCCTTTTTCAATTAAGAATTTATGATTATCTAATATGGTATTAATTCCTCCAATACCTGAGCCAATATATACCCCGAATCGCTCCTTATTTATATTATCTACATCAATATTTGCTTGGTCTAAGGCTTGTTTAGCAGCAGCATAACCATATTGCACAAACAAATCATATTTCCCTAATTCTTTTTTATCAAGATATTGCTCTGCATTAAAGTCGGTAATAAAACCACCAATTTGAGTGCCTATATCTTTGAAGTCATCAGATTGAATTTTTTTGATCCCTGATTTACCTTCTTTAATATTATTCCAAAACTCTTCTACGTTATTTCCTAACGGTGAAACTACTCCATATCCAGTCACTACAACTCTACGTGGCATAATCAACACTCCTCTTAATTCTTAATTCTTCACACTATACTTAAAACGATTATTTCAAAAGACTTCTAAAAAGTTCGATTACATTTGAAAATAATGTATTCCCCCAAAACACGCTATATTGTAGTCCGCCTTTTGTGCTTGAAATCAGAAGGACAGCTAATGATTCTTTCCTGGAACATGCGAATCTATCACACTGTTTTGGATTTGAACATAGAATAATCACCTCGTTTTATGAATTATATACTTGGTATTAATACCTGGTACTAATTATACACAAAAAAAATTCTTCTTCAACTAACCTCCCTCTATAAAGAAAGGAATAACTCTGGATTTCTAGCTTTTTCTTAAGATTTCATTAGGATTTATTTTAATTAGACATCAAAGTCATGGAAGTAAGTTGAAAGTATGGTTATTTTTGGTGCGTTAGAGAAAAAAAGTCCTTAACTACCTAACCACTCCTATCCAAAAAGTGGTTACCTAGTTAAAGTATGGTTGCACTGGTGGATGTCCACATGTCTCATGGAGGTCAACCCTCCCATATCTCACAGAGTCTACGCTCCAAAATTCCTTCGTCCAACCTTTCCATGAGGTGGATGTCAGTGATGCTGCCCGACAGGATCAAAGTCCGTACTTTAATTGTTTTACTGACTAATCCGTGCTTCAAATGTCTAAATAATAATCCTAAATAAAACCTTTTGAATATTAACTAATGAACCCTAAGCTGCTTTCAGTAAAGGAGCCATATGAGGAATATCCTTCAACATTCTATCTTCACTAAATTCACATTGTTTTGTACCAATCGTAAAAAGAATACGTATCAGCTTATTACATATCGCTATAAGAGACTGCATTTTCTTTAGAGGATTATTTTTACGTGTTGTAAAATACTCATGTAAAGCTTTAAAAGCAGTGTTCTTAGCTACCAAAGGCATCGCTACTCGGAAGAGGAGAGCCCTTAGTGTCTTCCTGCCTCTCTTTGTAATCTTCGTATGCCCTTTGTGCTTTCCAGAGGTGTTCTCCTTTAAACTCAACCCAGCTAACTTGATGATTTGTCGAGGGTGAGAATAGTAACTTAAATTCCCTACTTCAGAAAAGAAGCCAGCTACAGTGTCCTTGCCGATTCCTTTGATGGCCAACATTTGTTGAACACCTGGTATCCGTTCAAGGAGTCCATCAATATCAGATTCTAGTTCTTCGAACTTTTCATTTATTAACTCATACTTGTCTAGTAAAGTGCGAAGCTCTAATTTAGCCATCCTTGAACCTTCACGAATACCGATAGAGTCTTTGGCTACCCGTTTAAGTTCTTGAATTTTACTGAGTCCAACCGCACGTTTTACAGCCTTTCTGAGGTGAATTAGGATCTCTTGTTCCGAGACTATCTCTAACTCATGTGGTAATACGTTTAACTTTAATAATTGTAATGCTGCTTTTCCTTCCCAATCCTTAAACACTGTAAGGAATTCAGGAAAATATCGATCTAACCAGTTATGAATTTGCCCCTGCACAGCTTGTAAGTCAACAAATAAGAGATCGCGTATTTTCCTTGCCACACGAAGTTCTGCATAAACTCCTTGTGGAATATTAGGTTCGGCATATCTCCCATCTTTGACTAGTTGTGCAATGACTTTAGCGTCCTTCACATCATTTTTGGTTGGAGAATTATCATCTAATTCTTTAGATTTCTTCACATGCATAGGATTTACAACTACAAACTTTATCTCCTCTTCTTTCAGAAAATGAGCGAGGTTGAGCCAATAATGACCTGTCGGCTCCATTCCTATTATCGCCTGTTCCATGCCGTTCTGTTCCATCAAATGTTTTATCCAGCCTAAAAAGAGTTCAAAATGATCTTTGGTGTTCTCAAAGTGACAAGGTGTTCCAAACTCTAGTCCTCTAAAATCTTGAGCACGAGCTACATGCTTGTACTTCGCAATATCTACACCTACAATTAGTGTTTGAGAAGTTATTTGAGCAATCTTTTCATTTTGGTTATAATTCATATTGAAGGCCTCCTGGTATATATGTTTTGTCCTTTTCGCTGGCCAGCTTCAGGACACTCATATCTTACCAAGAGGTTTATTTTTTGTTCAAATCCCATTTTTCTTCATTACAGGAATGCTGCCCGTTAGCTTAAGTACATTTCTTCACAATCTTCTCTATTTACTTAATATCCAATTTCCTTATTAAGTGTCCACAATCTGAACCTTTAACGGAACAACTCTATTTTTACTCAACAGTTCCTTAATCCATTTTTCAATTCAGATGTTCTTTTTCTTTTCCTTTTCACTATAAAAAAACCCTTTAGATAACCATATCCAAAGGGGGGAAAACATACCATCTTTGTCTTTTCCATGTCCTGCAAAAGTAATTGTAATACCTCCACCAGCCCAATCTTTATTACTTTTAAATTGAGCTAACCAGGCTCCAATTTGAAATATAGCCTTCGCAACTTCTTGCATTTTAGGATTTCTTAAACGGATATGTAATTTTTCTTTACCAGAAGCATACCAATCTTTTCTCCAATAATCTTCAAAATAATCTACGTCTGCAGTTGTATATTTTAGATTTGAAAACGCTCTTTGCCTAATTCCAGTTAAATACGGTTCAATTTCTTCTGAATAAAGTGGTCCACCCGCAGATATTGACAGATAAGCACGATAATATCTAATTTTCCCCATTTATTAGATTCCTTTTCATGATCTATTTTCACTTCTTCATTATTCCTAATCAACTTACATTCACCGATTAGCCCTGTAAAATATTATTATTTATGTTAACTTCCAAATTATAATATAAATTAATTTTTAATTCCTTCTTCAATTAAATGGCCCGATTGTGGAAGATCATTTATTTTATCTTATTGGGGTCCTACCAACAAAACGCGGAAAACATACGCTAAGAGAAATTCAGGATAAAAAAAGCCTTTTTTCCTACGCTAAGGGAGTAACATCAGGAAAATACAGATTTACAACGGTAAGGAAATCCAAATATAAAAAAGCCTAATTTCTCGCTTTTAACACCGAGAAATTAGGCTTTAGTTACTTCATTAAAGC
This sequence comes from Bacillus sp. V2I10, assembly GCF_030817055.1. Taxonomy (NCBI): domain Bacteria; kingdom Bacillati; phylum Bacillota; class Bacilli; order Caryophanales; family Bacillaceae; genus Bacillus; species Bacillus sp. V2I10. Next base: position 225,231 of record NZ_JAUSYV010000002.1, read on the forward strand.
GCCCGATTGCTGAAGATCATTAATCTAATCTTATTGAAGATAGGCACCCATTAGCTAGAGTGAACCCATATTTTTAAATACCCAAAAAAATTTTATGGCCATCGGAGCAGGGTATTTGTTAAGGACTACTCATCTTGATAAAAGCAATTCATTTCTATAGAAAAGTTAAAAATCTATTATTCCAGAGATTCTCATACTCAAGTTGCGATAGCGCCCATATTACCGAGCGGAAAAAATTTTCCTGTAAAATTGAAGCCATTCGTCGATCGGATATGTATTGATGACTTTTTTATGGGCGATGGCAGTGGAGGAAGACGTACAAAAAAACTAGGAATTCAAAAAAAATATGCCAAACAGGGTTCGAGCCGTAAAGATAAGGTTAATAGCTCTGAATTCATGAAAAAAGATTACGTTATCGGAAAACGAGTGTTAATAAAGAACTAAAGAAAGCGGCCGATAATTGCGATCGGCCGTTTTTTTTAGCTACAGGCGGGATTTCGTCTCTTTGAAGGAACCACAGTTACAAATGAGAGCCACCGCTGGCATCAATGGATTGCCCGGTTATCCATCTACTGTCGGGAGAGGCTAAAAATGCAGCGATATCCGCAATATCTTCCGGCTGCCCCCATCTTCCGAAAACAGAAAAGTCTGCGCCGAATTGTTGCGAAACAGGATCTTGTAGCATGGCGGCGTTCATATCCGTGGCGACGAACCCGGGCTGAATGGCATTGATCGTAACTCCCCGCGGGCCAAGTTGGTTGGATAGAGCGAGTGTTAAGGTATTGATTGCCCCCTTGGTCATGCTGTATACAGGAATATCGGGCAAGGAGATCCTAGTTACAGCGGATGACAAATTAATAATTCGACCTTCGTCTCGCAAACGTGGTAAAGCCTGTTTGATTAGGAAAAACGGTGTTTTTACATTGATGTTCATGATTTCATCGAAAGATTCTTCCTCGGTATCCTCAATGGTAGCGCCTAGTGGGATTCCGGCGTTGTTGACTAGGATATCGAAACGAGTGTCACCTGTACGTACTTGCAACACTTCATCCAATGCCTTATAGAGGGTATGAATGCTTTCCAAAGAACCAAACTTGACTCCGATCGCAAAGGCGCTTCCTCCACCTCCCTCAATATCCCGAACTACCGATTCGGCCGAAGCTTGATCCGTTCCGTAATGTACGGCGACCAATGCTCCTTCCTTCGCCAATCGCAATGCGATGGAACGTCCAATCCCTCTGCTTGCTCCTGTTACTAGCGCGATTTTACCTTTCAACCTGTACATTCCCTCATCTCCTTTTGATTTGCTCATCTTAGTTTTATCACAAGAGTACTTTTGAAATGTTGCTGTCATATTCAGTGCTATAAGAATTGGGCTACACTAACGGGACACGATAGTTCAATAAAACATCAGGGGAAGGCTGCCGACTGATGGGCAGCCTTTTGTCTTCCAGTGAAGATCCTTTTTGCTGCTTATTAAACAATCGTACCCGTTAGTTCAATCTTTAGTTGCTACTTTGGAACACCTCAATTATGGTTTTTTAAAATATTGCACGTGTTCAGAGACCCACTGAGTGAAGGTTTGTGCGGGCCGACCAGTAATCTCTTCGACAGTTGGAGTCACCGTATAAGCCGGTTTAGGCGGATTAAGGTGCCAACGAATTACGTAATCAATAGCGTCCTCCTGAACCCCCATCCTCCTCATCTGCTCACGTTCTTCTTCTTCAGAACTCTCAACAAATTGAATGTCACGTCCGATGACCTCACGAATAATCCGAACTTTATCTTGAACGGACAAACTCTCAGGCCCTGTTAATGTATATACTTTACCTGCATGACCGTCCTCAGTCAGTGCGACTGCTGCGACTCTTCCAATATCGGCTTCATGAACAGGAGCAATTCGTGATCCCCCAAACAGATCTCGAACTACCCCCTCAGAGCGTATGGAGTCTGCCCATTTCCGCGCATTTGCCATAAACTCAAAGGCTTGAAGTTGGGTCCACTCTAGATCGCTTGCTTCAACTGCCCTCTCGAAAGGACCCTTCTCGCCGTTCCATAAAACAGTAACTCTGCGTACTCCAGCCTTCACAGCAAGTTCTACGATTTCCGGTCCCGTTTCCAACGGGGTATATTCTGCACCTGTTGTAATCAAATGCATGCTGCTTACGCCAACCAACGCAGAAACTAGCGTACTCGGATCACTTAAATCTCCGGCGACAACCTCCACATCAGCAGGAAGATTGGCTTGCAGTGGATTACGTGTCAATGCTCGTACCTTTTGCCCCCTTCGAATCAGTTGGTCCACGACGTGCCGGCCTACTGTCCCCGTTGCTCCCGTTACTAAAATTGTCATTGTTCATCCTCCTCTACGGGTACCCACTTATCCCGGTTTTCCTTCATTAGGTTGATTTGCTTTTCCAAACGGACTTGAGCCTCATCCAATGCCTTTTTTTGCCGTATCACTTCATTCAACTTGGTTTCATATATTTGCAGCAATTCTTCACAATACTCGTCTTTTTTGTCGTACTCTTGATCTTCAGGGCAATGCAGAATATCTTTAATCTGGTCGGTTGTTAGACCTAAATTAAGATATAGTTTGATCGTATTAATAGCTTCGATAATCGAATCATCGAATTCACGATAATTATTGTTAAGACGAGAAACAGTTAACAACCCTTTTTTCTCATAATGCCGTAAGGATCGAGAACTGATCCCGGTCATTTTAGCTATTTGACTTATTTTCAAAGCTCCACCTCCCTTATTTTAAAATTACTAATTTCATCATAAAGTATGACACTAGTGTTAAAGTCAAGTTTTTTTAGATATTAAAATACCATTTGGTGATAAATGTATTACCTGCGTATCTGATAAACCATTATGAATTGTTCGTCGGAAAAGATTGTGATATTTAAGTCACGTCTTGGCATAACTGCACCCGTTGTTGAAGAAGATCCAAAGGATCGAATGAATACTCTATACAAATCTAGTTAACATAATCAATCTTATCGGCAATAAAAGAGGTTGGGTATCTATAAAGGTACCCAACCCTTTTTGTTGTTACTATAACAACCGTTCTAGGAAGCATTCTAATGGCCAATTATCCTAATCCTCTTTGACTAGTATAAATCAATCCCAGGCTGTTACAAATGAATTTCCACCTGAGTATTTTTCTAAATAAAATTCGGCTTGATCACCATCGACATATCCACTGATATTTTTGAAGACATGACAGCCATTTGAATCGAAATCATTACTACCTGCTGTTTTAAAATCGAGACCTATAGTACCATCATTAGAAAGTACTTTATCATCTGGATTATACGGATCTTCTTCAAATAACTGATAATAACCTGATTGGCTATCAGAACTGAGACAAATTTTAAAATCGCCTCCACCTGATAGAAAGATTTCACTTGAGTTGGTAAATTCATCGCTCCCTTGATTATCCCAATCTCCTTCTCCTGCTGTTACTGCTGCTAAAGCAGAAAAGGGGGAACTGACAATCATAATTAATGTTAAAATCCATGCTCCAGTCTTTATTTTCCTCATATTTTAACCTCCTTTTTTTAACTAACATTCAAAATTTTAACATATTATTCTTGTTTTTTAATGAAGGATTATACCTGTTTATTCTTCCGTTGTTGTTGTAATAAAGTTTTGTTATTTTTGGATTTTGGTTACCCTGGCATTTAAGGTTAATACGAAAAACATCAGAAATATAGGTTATTGAACGAGATATTAAACATGCATACTCTATACAATTTCAGTATACATAATGCGGAAAAGACCATTCATTCTTCTGAATCCTCAAATATGTCAACACCGAGTTCCTGAAGAACCATTATTGCATCTTCTACTGGCAGTTTAGGAAGCTTAAACTCATAATCAATCACTTCTCGAATGTCGTTACTGCCGGTTAATTTGTGCTTCTCAACGTTTCCATTATTATCACGTATATTTAATACATTATTAACCAAAGACAGCGATCGCTTTTGGTCTAATTGCCAAATTTGACAGCGTAAACTGGACGTAAATAAGTCATTGGGCTGAAAATACTTTTTTATTGCTGTTTGAAAATCATCAAATCGGTACGTTTTCTTTGTGTCGAAAGACCAAATCAATTCAGTGAGTAAATTACCATCTACATACCTGTAATACGTGTACGTTCCCGGTTCTTCTTCCGGACGTATTCTTACTTCAATCCCACCATAGTGTGACACATTACCATAATCCGTTTCCAATCGAACCGGTTCAAAAAATGGTGCGCTGTTTCCACAGTCGACATACATTTCTTCTTTTTCATTCGGAAGTCGAACGAGCAGCGCAACATGACCTCCGCCTAAAAGAGCGAAACGACTGTGGAAACCAAGCTGGTTCAACAACTGATTAAGACTGCTGTTGATCATATAACAGGTTCCGCCCATATGATGCTGAACGAGCTGCTTTACAAACTCTTCCTCATCTTGTACGAGCTTACCTTTCTTGTGATATTCTTTGAAATGCAATAACGTACTAATATTCTCAAAGGGAATACGATTTAGATGTGCGATGCAAATTTCTTTTAAATACTCATGTGAAGGCTCTTGAATAGGAACTTGAATATAGTGCAAGTAATTAATTGCCCAATGAGGTAATCGCTTCTGTTCAATCATTTATTAACAACTCTCCTTTTTCTAAACTTTACCATGTGGAAATTTGTATTACGATGAACTAAGGAACTATTTACATTTATATAAAATGACCATTTTTTTAGACAGCAACTAAGCAAAAAAGCTACTAAAGTATTAATTTTCTGAAAATAAATTAAAAAAGAAATCAAATGAATACTCTATACAAATCTAGTTAACATAAAGCAACCTATAGGAAGTTAATAAAAAGAAAACCCCTTGATACTGAACTGCACCCCAATTGTTAGACATTATCTAACAATTGGAGGTGCAGTTTTTTTATGGCTAAATTTTCAAAAGAAGAAAAAATAATGGCCGTTAAAAGATATCTAGCAGGTGAAGATTCTTTTAAGGGAATCGCTAATTCTATTGATGCAGATACAGGGGATTTACGTACTTGGCTTAAACGATTTGAATATTACGGGGAAGAAGCATTTGAAAAGGCATATACAATCTATTCTGCAAGCGATAAACTGGACGTACTTAACTATATGCACGAACATAGGACGTCAACAAGAGAGACAGCTGCTGTTTTCAACATCAAGGATCCAAGTACCATTCGTAGATGGATAACTCTTTACGAAAGTGGAGGTGTTGACGCCCTGCAAACAAAGAAAAAGGGGCGTCCATCCATGAAGAAGAAAGAAGCAAAGAAAGCAACACCCGTTGAAGGATCTTTAGAGGCTTTACAAGCAGAAGTTGAATATTTACGTGCGGAGAATGCCTATTTAAAAAAGTTAAAGGCCTTAGTTCAGGAAAGAGAAGTGTCCAAACGCAAGAACAAGCGAAAGTAGTATACGAACTAAGGAAAGAGTTTAATTTGGACCTATTACTCAGCATATCTGAGCTAGCCCGCAGCACGTATTATTACTGGGTAAACGCCTTCGGGCGTCCTGACAAATACGATCGATTGAAGACAATCATTCAAGACATTTTCATACGCATAAAGGACGGTATGGTTATCGCCGTATCACGCTTGAACTTCGACGTCAGGGCTATTTCCATAATCATAAAACGGTGCTCCGCCTGATGAAAGAATTAGGACTAAAATGCTTGGTCCGCATAAAGAAATATCGCTCGTATAAAGGAAAAGTTGGTAAGATTGCCCCGAATCTTTTACAGCGTGATTTCCAGGCCACGAAGCCAAATCAAAAATGGGTGACAGATGTGACTGAATTCCACCTCTTTGGTAAGAAGCTCTATTTGTCCCCTGTGCTCGATCTATTTAGGGGTAGTGACAGGGTTCGTGTCATAGACCGCAAAGTAGTGTCAATGATGAATGATACTAAGGAAATTGGAGCAGAATTTGCTCCATTATTTTATTTTCAATTCTAAATTGCGCTTATGAATAGCCCGATACAAAGATCCCTGGGAGACACCAGTGCCTTCTATAATTTCTTTTACAGAGTATTCCTTGCTATCATACATTCGTAGCGCTAATTTAACTCTTTCTTTATCTATCATTGGTCTTCCCAGCTTTTTGCCACGTTTTTTACTTGCTTCAAGACCTTCTTTTACACGTTCTGCAATTAAGTTTCGTTCCAATTCAGCGATTACACACATCATCTGAAACATAGCTCTTCCTGTAGAAATCCCAGTATCCATATTTTCCTTCAATGAGACAAACTGTATCGACTTTTCTTCAAATTGCTGAATGATATATAGGATATCGAATTTTTTACGACCTAGGCGCGAGATGCTTTCTACTACGACTGTATCTCCTGACCTTATTAGATCAAATAGCTGCGTTAAGCCTTTTCTGTCCCGAGTTGTGCCAGTGAATTTCTCAGTAACAATCTTTTCGCATCCATAATCATCCAGCATCGTCATTTGCCGATCTAGATTTTGGGGTAGCGTCAGGATTTTGACATTTTACAACGTTAAGGTAAAAACTCTTGTATCAATAGGGTTTACCCTATTGAGACTTTTTGTTTTGATACCGGGGTACCGCCAACTGTAAGTATGAACCCATATGGAATGCGGACTCATGCAGCAACAAACAAACTAACCGTCCATAACATTAATATTGGCCAAGGTGGTGCTGATGCTATCTATATCAAGACACCTAAGGGAGAAAATATTTTGATTGATGCTGGAAATAAATCAGATGCGTATCACATCGAGGGAGTAGTTGCGGCTGTGATAATACTCTCTAGTCAGACTATTATCCCTCATTGTATAACAAAATAAGGTAGAATCCCTTGGGAATTTTCAAGGGATCTACCTTTAGTTTTGTGCAGGGACTTTTCAGTAGCCCCGTACTGTACCGATGTCATTTTTCACTCGTATAAATTATACTGCTTTAATTGCTACTGTTATATTTCCTGACTTCTCACTAGTATTACCTTGTGTTCTGTAAACAGGTTTTTTTAATACTCCAATTATACAAGCTGTAATAATTGAACCAATTAAAATACATGCAATGTATAGCAATGGACTGCTTGCAGCAATAGGAATTACAAAGATTCCACCATGAGGAGCCTGTAAAGAAATTCCTAATGCCATACAAATCCCTCCACCAATTGCTGAACCAACAATATTTGCTGGAATTATTCTTAATGGATCACTTGCAGCAAACGGAATTGCTGCTTCAGTAATAAAAGATGCCCCCATAATATAAGCTGCTTTTCCTGCGTTTCGTTCTTCAAGTGAGAATTTATTTTTAAATAGTGTTGTTGCTAATGCAATCCCTAATGGAGGGACCATCCCTCCAACCATTAGTGCAGCAGATGGTTCGTAAATATGATTTGCAAACATCGCTAAGCCAAATGCTGATGCTGTTTTATTGATAGGGCCGCCCATATCAGATGCCATCATTCCTGCCAAAAGCGCTCCTAATAAAATTGCATTCGAACCAGTTAAACCATTTAACCAACCTTGTAACGACTCATTAATCCACGCCATCGGACTATTAATTACAAAGTGCATAATAAAGGCTGTTACAAACGTACCTATTAAAGGAAGTATAAGTACCGGTGAAAGACTTTGTAATGAATCTGGAATGCCTTTTAATAATTTTTTCAATCCTAAGATTGTATAACCAGCAATAAAACCTGCAATCATACCTCCTAAAAATCCTGAACCACCAAGGGTTGCCATCATACCACCAATCATACCTGGTGCTAAACCTGGACGATCCGCAATACTATACGCAATATATCCTGCTAGTACTGGAACCATTAGTGCGAAGGCTGCGCTACCACCTGCTGTACCTAGAAAAGCAGCGAATGCATTATATTCTGAGCTAGTCGGGTCAGAAGCATGAATACCAAACATAAAGGAGATTGCGATTAATATACCGCCAGCGACAACAAATGGAATCATAAAAGATACCCCATTCATTATATGGCTGTATATTTTAGGTTGTTTTAATCGTGTTTTTTCTTTTGCTTCCTTTAACTTGTTGTTCCCCTGATTTAAAACCGTACCTTTTCCAGAAATAGCATCTTCAATTAAATCCTTTGCATGATGTATCCCATTTTTAACAGACGTTTTAATAACCTTACGATCACCAAAGACATCCATGTCCACTTTAACATCTGCAGCAACAATTATGCCATCTGCTTCATCAATATCTTCTTGAGTTAATCTGTTCTGTATACCCGTCGATCCATTGGTTTGAACTTTTATTTGAACGCCAAGCTCCTCAGCAGCATTTTTTAATGCTTCTGCAGCCATAAATGTATGTGCTATTCCAGTAGGGCATCCAGTAACTCCGACCAATTTCTTACCAAAATACTTCTTATCATTCGTATCTACCTGTCCCATTTTTTCTTCAGCATTTGCAAATAGCTGGACAACTTCATGACTATCTTTGGCAAGAATAAGCTTAGCTCTAAAGGTTTCATCCATTAGAAAAGTGGAGATTTTAGATAAAGTCTTTAAGTGCTCAGTTGAAGAATCTTTGCCGGCTGCTATCATGAAAAATAAATTACATTTTTCTGAACTATACTTAATTCCACTTAAAGATCTTCCCATAATAATAGCAGGCGATTTAACTCCATCAGATTTTGCATGTGGAATAGCAATACCAAACCCTACTTCTGTTGGAACCTGATCTTCACGAGCCCAAATATCCTGTTTAAATTGTTTAAGATCATGTAAATAGCCGTTTTTATTTAATTTTTCTGCAAGCTCATTAATTAAGTCCTCTTTCGTTTCAGCAACTAGATCTAATATTATGTTTTCTGGCCTTAAGACACTAGAAGTCTTCATATATGATCCCTCCTCTTAAATTTCTCCTAATTTATAGAGTGATGCTTTTCCAGTTGAACCAAATAGATCCATTTTTTTCTTTACTAATTCAATAGCTGCCTTCGTTGCTTCAGGCATTAATAGATCTGGTTCATATGCATTTGGATTTTCATCCAGCGTAGCTCTTAATTGGTTATAAAACGCTCTCTTCATATCTGTTGATAAATTAATTTTGGCAATACCATGTTTCACAGCTTCTCTTATTTCTTCATCTGGGTTGTCTGATCCACCGTGAAGAACTAAAGGAATGTTTACTTTTTCATGAATCTTCATTAATCGATCAATTTTAATAGAGTGATCTTTCGTTTTTGGATATAAGCCATGTGAAGTTCCAACAGCAACAGCAAGGGTATCAATTCCTGTTTTTTCAACGAAAATAGCTGCTTCATCAGGATTCGTATATAAAATCTCATCTGCTCCGCCTTCTGAACTACCCTCATTACTTCCAATAGTACCCAGTTCACCTTCTACAGACACACCTACCATATGAGCAAGTTCTACTGCTTTTTTTGTTAATGCCATATTTTCTTCAAATGGTAAATGTGACGCATCCATCATCACAGACGTATAGCCATTTCTAATAGATCGAGTAATATCTTCGATTGTTGCCCCGTGATCTAAATGAATCACAAAAGGAACTTTAGACTTTGACGCCGCCTCTCGTACATATGCCACAAATTCATCTGTCACTAAATTAATTTCATTCGGGTGAATTTGAAGTATAGCTGGAGATTTTTGCTCCTCTGCAGCACTTACTACAACTTTGACAAATTCGCTATTGGCTACATTAAATGACCCGACTGCAAATTTATTCTCATAAGCTACTTGAAGTAAATCTTTCATATTAACTAACATTTCTATTCCTCCTAATATTATTTGGAAGACCAAACTTCCAAAAACTCATCATAATTGGTTACATTTAATAATTTTTCTGTCATATTTGTTTGCTTAAACACATCATGAATCTCTTCAAAAAACTTTGTATTATTCACCTTTTGATTTTTTGGAGGGATAAATAGAAAGATAATCTGAGCCATTTTATCTCCCCACAAAATTTTTTGTTTATTTATTGCCACTAACACTCGTAATTTTTTGTTATTTCCACAATCAAATGGATGCGGCATCGCCACTAAATTTCCAATATTAGTACTCGACATCTTTTCTCTTTCATTAATGCTTGTATACAGATGTTGAATATCGCCAAACTTCGTAAGGGTTTTCAATAAATCTTTTTGATTCTCTTCATCTAAGAAACAAAGATCATTCGGAGATAAATAGTATTTCAGTAAGCCACGATTTATTTGAATATAAATAGTCTTCATATCTTCATTTGTGATCATTTCACTAACACGAATACAATTTTTCACATTTAGGTGCTGCTCCTCAAGGATTTCACTAGTAGTTACTATAGTTTCTATCCCTTCAGGAAGTGAATGGATTTCATGATTTGCAAATAAACCATCAATTTTAATATTTGGGAAGTATAAATTTATTTTTCTTTCTAATAGCTTACCTACTAACGGATTTTTCCCATAAATAATTGCAATTCTTTTCCTTGTTTCTTGGGAATTTTCGATAATATTCATAATATGAAGTGTCAAGTAACCGATTTCATTTTCTGGTATCTTTATATTTAAGCAAAATTGTAATTCTTTCGCTAAAACCACTGCAATATTATAAGCATTCATATATTCCGACTTTATTTGAGAAATAAATGGATTCTCTACAGGAAAGTAATATTTTAATGGATATAATGACTTTGTAATATGTTCCAATAGGAGATTAAATAACTTTTCATTCTTTCGACTTGAAAAACCATATCGAGCCCCAACTTTTTTTATAACCGATTTTACTTTTTCCTCTATTTCATCTGAGTGTTCATGTTCAATTACTTCATTTTTCTTCGGTAATATTTGTAAAACGATTAACAAGTAGCATAAATACTGATATTCATATTCGTCAAACTGTACATTCATTTCCTTAGCTAAACGAGTAAGGATTAACTTTGCTATTTTTAATTCTTCAAAGCAAGTATTATCTAACCTCATGTCTTTTTCAGCAATTTTTTGATCAAGGCCTACTCGTTTTAAACTAATAATTATGTTCACACATATTGAGAATAGTTCTTGAGAGCTTAGTAATAAATTATACTTAGTAACTTCTTCTTCAATACAAGAATATACTAATTGAATTGAGGACTGACTAAACCAATCACCAAAATAGTATTGCAGCGCTTCATCAAGCGACATTCTCTTTAAACAATTTGTTGTTACTAATTTTTTTAGTAATAGACGTTTTTCTACTTCACTTCCATTAAGCCTTATCCCTTGGAAAATAATTGCTTCAACCTCAATGTTCCGTTTTTCGGCTTGGATTATTTGAAATAATTTTTGTACGTCTTTCCTAATTGTTTGAGTAGAAAAATAAAGTTTTTTTGCCAATTCATCATAAGTTATAAAATCAGTTTCAGATAAAAGTGTTTTTATTATGTGAAAAGCTCGTTCTTCGTAATCATCTTCATTTTGATGAATATTTGATAAATCCCCAACTAATTTATATCCTTTTTGAGTATTACCAGTAATTATTACTTTATCTAAATAATTTTCATTTATTTCCCTAATGTCATTTCTAATTGTTCTTGTCGTTACATTAAATAGATTAGCAAGTTCGCTTCCACTTACAAAGTCATTCTCAGATTGTTCTAAATGCTCTAATATCTTAATGTAACGTTTTTTCATTAGGATTTCCTCCTCACATTTATTTTAATGTAAGCGCTTCATCTTTACCAAGCATATACATTTTCCTAATAGTTAGGAAGTTTTTTAATATTAGGATGAACGTGAATAATAGATTTGAGTCGTTTCTGGTGCGATTTCGTCTGAAATCTCTCGACACATAAAAAAACACCAGCCTTTCCATGATATTACAGAAAGAATAGCGTTTTTTTCGTTTTTGCGGTAATGATTTGCCTTAGCTTGATGGGCATGGGGTACCGCCAGCAAAACGCGGAAAACGTACGTTTTCCGCGTTTTGCTGGCGGTACCCCAAATATAACAATAAAGTCGTTTAAATCTATATGTTACTCCACAATAGCGCCCTTTTCTTGAATAACTAAAATAGAAATCTGGTCCATTCCATATTTCATTGAACTCGCGCCAATACGGTTAAATCTTTATGCCTTCCAAAATCATGATCTTAATTCGTCTTTTTATTTATAGTTTGTAAATCTACTATTTCAAAATGCTAAACTGTTATTAAAGGCTTCCTCAAATTTCTTAAACACTAAAACGGCATTTTATCCACCAAACCCGAAACCATTTGTGATGGCATAGTTTACTTCTGCTTGAATTGATTGGTTCGGTACATAATCCAATAAATTATTTAATGATATGAATTGGGGTTCCAAGTGCAACTTCGGCAGCTTCCATTGTCATTTCTCCAAGTGTTGGATGGGCATGGATTGTCATAGCGATGTCTTCTGCAGTCATTCCTGTTTCAACAGCCAAACCTAACTCCGAAATGATATCTGATGCATTTGCTCCGGCAACTTGCGCTCCGATAACAAGTCCATCTTCTTTACGAGTTACAAGCTTAACGAACCCGTCTGTGCTGTCAATTGACAAGGCACGTCCATTTCCCGCATATGGGAATTTCCCAGCTACTACTTCAATACCTTCATCTTTTGCTTGTTGTTCAGTATAACCTACAGTTGCAAGCTCAGGGTCTGAAAATACAACTGCTGGAATACCTATATAATCAATTTCAGATGGATGTCCGGCAATCGCCTCAGCAGCAATTTTTGCTTCATAGAATGCCTTATGTGCTAATTGTGGACCTGGAACAACATCACCGATTGCATAAATATTAGGAACATTCGTGCGGCATTGCTTATCGATTTCAATAAGTCCACGGTCTGTCATTTTTACGCCTGCTTGTTCAAGACCTATTTCATCCGTATTCGGGCGGCGTCCGACCATTACAAACACATAATCAGCGTCTATTTTCTTTTCTTCACCTTTTACCTCAAAGGTTACAGTGACGCCATTTTCTGTTTCTTCTACACCTTTTGCCATTGCTTTGGTATAGAATTCTACACCTTTTTTCTTCATACTCTTCTTAACAACGGCAGACATTTGTTTCTCAAAACCTACGCCTAAAATTTCATCTGCACCCTCTAAAATCGTTACTTGAGTACCAAAGTTTGCATAGGCGCCGCCAAGTTCGATTCCGATAACACCGCCGCCAATAACAACGATTTTTTCAGGAATTTCATTTAAGCTGAGGGCACCAGTCGAATTTAGAACGCGTTTTGAATATTTAAATGTAGGCAACTCGATTGAACGCGATCCTGTTGCAATAATTGCATTTTTAAAGTTGTATGTTTGAGCATTTGTTTCGCCCATTACGCGTAATGAATTACTGTCTACAAAGAATGCTTCACCACGTACAATCTCGACTTTATTTCCTTTTAATAGTCCTTCGACACCGCCAGTTAACTTTTTCACAACACTAGCTTTCCACTCTTGTACCTTTGAAAAATCAACCTTTACATTCTCTGCTGTAATTCCATATGCATCCGAATGCTTAGCTGTTTCATAGCGGTGACCAGCGGCAATTAATGCCTTTGAAGGAATACAGCCGACATTACAACATACACCGCCCAAATATTCCTTTTCAACAATTGTTACTTTTTGTCCCAGCTGGGCAGCACGAATTGCTGCTACATAACCCCCAGGACCTGCACCGATGACTATAGTATCTGTTTCAATTTGAAAATCTCCGACAACCATTTACTTACGCCTCCTTTAACAATAGTTCTGTGTCGTTTAATAATCGCTTAATATGATTCATTGCATTCTGCGCTGTAGCTAGGGGCTTCCTTAATTTTCTTAAACACTAAAAAGGCATTGTGTCCACCAAATCCGAATCCATTTGAGATGGCATAGTTTACTTCTGCTTGAATTGATTGGTTCGGTACATAATCCAAATCACATTCTTGATCAGTATGTTCATAGTTTATCGTGGGAGGAATGATATCTTCCATAATGCTTTTAAGGTTGATGATGGCCTCCACCCCGCCTGCTGCTCCAAATAGATGTCCTGTCATGCCGGATTTTCCCAACTTAATATTATTCCATAATGTTTCCACATTATTACCTAATAAGGATACGGTACCATAGCCTATTATTACGACTCTGCATTGAATAGCAAGCCCCTCCGCGATTAAAATTAACGATAGTTTAACTATCTATTTATTGCCTTTTCTCCGTTTAGTGTCATACAAGTTGAACTGGCTTTCGCTACCAATGCCTCATTCTCATCAAAAATAGTGCATTCGATAAGGCCAATGGAACTTCCCTTTTTCACTACAATGGCATTAGCTTTTAAGGTCGTTTTCCATACGGGTTTCAAATAGTTAATTTTCAACTCGATCGTTGTATACGTTTCTCCTTCATCTAATAATGTAGCGTAAGCCACTCCCATTGCTGCATCTGCCAAATCACATAGAATACCACCATGTACGGTTCCCATCGGATTAAAATGCGTTTCCTTTGTCTTTAATGTGAATACGGACTTTCCATTCTTAACTTCTACTAAATTAAACCCAATTAACTTTGCCACAGGTGGGATTGAAATTTCCTTGTTCGCATTTAGTTTAATCGTATTCTCCATCATCCATTCCCCTTTACGTTGTTTGTGTTTTATGTTTCCAATACAACTTATTACTTTTCACTTACAAAATAAGTGAGTATAAGGGCAGTAAAAAATATGAATATGGCAAAGACATATGCCTCTCGAACTCCCCCTAAATGCTCAATAATTGATCCTGCAAGAAAGGGTCCTACTAATTTGCCAGTTTCAAAGAAAATGGTTATGAAGCCCAAGACGGCTGGTACTCGATAAGGAAGAGAGCGTTCTGCTGCCATCGCTTGGACAAGGACCATGAGACCTCCAATGGAAAAACCAAATAAAATTGCCGAAGCCATAAAACTTATTATGTGATAATCATTGACGACTGGAATAATACGAATCCGGTAATTCGCTCATCGCCATTTTCTTTAAACCCTCTAAATGATTCATTATTTTCACCTTTCCCTATAAAAAATGAAAAATCTTCGGCAAAATCAATCACATTTTAGAACGTTCATTCTAAAAATATTAATCCAATACAGCTGAAGTTGAATCTAGCATGTGGTACTGTCTATGATGGTTACAGCACTATTATATTGCTCATGAAAACTGTGGATACAGAGCCGACACACCACCAGAAAGTCCTTTTTGAACTTTTCGGCTTACCTCATCGACAAGAATTTCATATTTATCAGCCTCAATCCCGTCGATAGCAATCTTTGCGACATCAGTAGCATTCAATTTAGGAACAGCGATTTGTGCAGTCAATTCCGTGTCAATATATCCAACATGAAGTCCTGCTACGCGAATATTTTGTTCAGCCAATTCTAAACGAATTGCGTTAGTTAGAGTCCACTCAGCTGACTTTGTGGCGGAATATGAACCTGAATTAGCACTAGTGAACCAAGACAATGCCGAAAGAATATTTAGAATCGTACCTCCACCGTTAATAGTGATTTTCGGTACAAAGGCACGAACCACTGAAAGTGTTCCAAATAAATTCGTATCAAATTCTGCATGGATATCATCCAAATTACCGTTGATTAAGGAAGCACCTGTCATTACTCCCGCATTGTTAATCAATAAAGTTACATCTCCTGCGATTTTCGCTGCAGCTGCCACAGAATTGGGATCCGTGATATCGAGTTGTAGTGGGATTGCTCCTGGTATTTGAATATTTTCGGGATTACGTGCCCCAGCATAAACAGTAGCACCACGAGAAATAAGCTCAATTGCAAGTTCTTTACCAAGCCCTCTGTTTGCTCCAGTGACAAGAGCGATTTGTTCTGAAATTTTCATAATAATGTTCTCCCTTCAAATGTCCAAACTTACAGCTAAATTATGAAACAAACAATGTATACTTATTCGTACCAGTCGAGTTCCATGAGTCAATTCACTAGCATTTTTTAGAACGTTCGGTCAAAAATAACAACAACAACAATCAATAATAAGATTGCTGTTATTCCTCGTCCATATCCGTACCAATGTTCCGTATAGTTAACTCTTGTTTTTGCTTAACTGATTTAACATAAACTGAGGCGCAACACGACTCATGAACTTCAGCGCACTGCTCTGGCCCGGCAGGATCTCAAAGCGATCCTTTTCCAAAGCCTTGATTGTGTACCTAACCATCTTATTGGCATCCATTGGTTTCATGGCTTTGATCTCGTCAGCATCAAAAACTTCAACTAAAGGGGTCTGAATAGCTGGAGGCGCCAATTCAAACACTTTAATATTAGTATTTTTCAGCTGGATTCGCAGTGATTGTGTAAATGAATGAATACCAGCTTTCGTCGCACTATATACCGGCATTGCCGGATAAGGAACAAATGCAAGTGCGGATGAGACATTCATAATCGCAGCGGATTTCTTCGTCTTTAAATGCGATAAGAATTGGTTCACCATGCGGATCGAACCACTGAGGTTAATTTCAATCTCGCTACTGAAATCCACTAAATCAACCTCTTTGGTATGAAAGTTCAATTTACGCATAACCCCAGCGTTATTGATCAGAACATTTAGTTCTGGAAATTGACTAATTACTTTTTCAAAAAGGTCAGAAATTGCCTTTGGATCGCTTACATCACTCTGAAATGTGTGAACGTTTGGCAGTTTCTTTTTGGCTAAGTCCAGTTTGGACTGATCCCGCCCGGTAATAATTACGGTGTTCCCAAGCTGAAGGAGCTGAGCAGCAAGCTCGAATCCAATCCCGGATGTTCCACCCGTTATGAGTATTGTGTTGGAATCCATTTTCATAAAAATCAATCCTTTCTCTATAAATGATTTATATAGTGGCTTTACTTGCTTTATTGTGCAACAAGATTCTCAGTGGTGGATTACGCAGAGGATTCGTAGTAACGCACAACTGTGGGATGTTTGTTAATTTTGGACACTTTTATCCATCCTTTCATATTAGGTGTATATACACCTTTTGGTGAAAAAAATTAATCTTGCCTGTTCAGCTTAACGATATCAGACAATTGACCAAGGAAACCTTTATAACGGTCATCGCCCATATAGTCTCGAATACGGATTTGCGCCTGTTCCCATAACGGCAGCGCACGCTTAAGAAGGTCCCGGCCGTCAGGTGTCAGAGCAATTAATCGTTTTCTACGATCCTCCCCTTCCGTGATCGACACCCAGCCTTGTCTCTCAAGCGGCTTAAGATCCCGTGGCAATGTGGTCCGATCCATCAGAAGAAATTCTGAGAGAGATGTAATGGTGACAGACCCGGCCTGTTCAAGTGCCATCAGTAATGACAACTGTGTAGACCGAAGCCCGACTGGCCTTAAATATTCATCATATAATCTGGTAATGAACCGGGACGCTTTTCTTAAATTCAAGCAAGCGCACGCTGCTGCATAATCGGTCGTCCCTGAAAAATCTGCCGTTGAATTTTGCTCTCTCATAATTTTCACCAACCTTTCCTACAATCAAGAAGATATACTCAACTGTTGAATTTTGTTCTCTTATAATTACGAGTATATACACGTATTTTGCCGATGTCAATCTTTATAATCATCTTAAACCTGGACGGATGCTTTTTTATTATGTACAAAGAAGCGGCTGGAAGTATACCGCCAGTTCCCCTTCCCCTTAATTTTACCATAAAAATGTAAATTCCTTCTTCAAGATTACTGACCTTTAGTTTAAGTGTAAATCTTCACAATCTTTCTTCTATATTAACATAAATCTCCAATTTTCCCCTATTAAGAAAGAACCGAAAACGACCGTTTTTGGTTATGAATTGAGAACTTCTCAAAAAACCTCAAAAACTACTTATATATATAACCAAAAATATAACCAAAATCTAAATACTAATATATCCATCTCTCCCCCCTTTTTGGTATAGTTACGGTAGTAAAAAGGGGGAATTCTTGTTGAAATTTGGATATGCACGGGTCAGTACACAAGATCAGTCATTATCGTTACAACTTGATGCATTGACTCACTACGGAGTGGACCAGAATTTTGAAGAAAAAGAATCAGGGAAGAAAAAAAACCGACCACAGTTGGATGAGCTTCTTAAAGTTTTACGTAAAGGCGACACGGTAATAGTCTATAAATTAGATCGTATCAGTCGGAGTACCAAACATTTAATTGAGCTTATGGAATATTTTGAATCGGATGGTATTCATTTTGTGTCCATTCAAGACAAGATTGACACGACAACTGCTATGGGACGGTTCTTCTTCAGAATGTTGGCCAGTATAGCTGAATTGGAACGAGACATTATTAGTGAACGAACAAAAGATGGATTGACGGCAGCAAGAGCTAGGGGAAGAAAGGGAGGCAGACCGAAGGTAGAATCAAAAAAGATCGAGCTCGCCATGAAAATGTATCAAAGTAAAGACTACTCCTTGTCTCAAATTAAAGTAGCCACAGGGATTGGGGCAACAACTTTATATCGTTACTTGGAGAAGAAAGCATGATCCAGCGAGGAAGTGTAGCATGAGAGGAAAAGAATTGCTTACAGCTGACCAAAGAGCAGAATTTGTACAGATTCCAGTAGATATGACCGAACGGGAACTAGAAACCTACTATACTTTTTCACAATTTGATCTTGAAATTATTAAACGACACAGAAGAGATCATAATCGTCTAGGATTTGCTGTTCAATTATGTGTTTTGCGCTATCCTGGTTGGTCCCTCTCTGATGTTGAACCGATTCCAGATTTCGTAATCCAATACATAGCAAGACAAATAAATGTTAATCCTACTTCGTTTTCTTTATATGCACAACGCGACCCAACAAAACATGAACATTTGGAGGAAATTCGGCAAGTGTATAGCTATCAGAATTTCTCCGCAAGTAAATATCGTGAGGTAGCTCAGTTTCTTTTAAAACATGCCCTACAAAACGGGAATTCCATGTATCTTCTTCGTACGATTCAAGAAGAACTACGGAATAGAAAAATTATTCTTCCTGGTATGACTACATTAGAGAGACTTGTATGGGAAACTCGGCAGAGAGCCGAGGAAAGGATTTTTAAATCAATAACCTGTACTCTTTCAAATTGGCAAAAACAAAAGTTGGATAAACTTATCGATCCCTTTGTGGAAAGTAGAAAAACTCCATTAGCATGGTTGAAGGAACTTCCCGGCCAATCTTCACCGGAAGCCTTTTTAAAAGTAATAGAGCGTTTGGAATATATTCGAAATTTGAAACTTTCGTTAAATACATATGAAGTTCATCCCAATCGGTTTCTTCAATTATCCCGTATTGGAGCACGTTATGAACCCCATTCATTTCGCAGATTTAAAGAAAATAAGAAATATGCCATTCTTGTTTCATACCTTGTGACACTCAGTCAGGATTTAATTGACCAGGCGATTGAAATTCATGATCGGCAAATGATGATATTACAGTCAAAAGGTCGCAAAACACAAGAGGAAATGCAAAAAGAAAACGGGAAAGCAGTCAATGAAAAAGTCGTTCATTTTGCAGATATTGGGGCTGCACTTATTCGAGCACGTGATGAAGGGCTTGATCCATTTAGCACCATTGAAAAGATAATGCCGTGGGATAAAATCATTACTTCCGTTGAAGAAGCCAAAAAATTAGCACGCCCGATGGATTACGATTACCTCGACTTGTTAGGAAATCGTTTTTCTTACCTAAGAAAGTATACCCCTACTTTTCTTAAGTCACTTGAATTTCGTTCTACGCAAGCTGCAAGGCCACTATTGCGTGCTTTAAAGACATTAAATGAGATGAACGAATCGGGTAAAAGAAAAGTTCCAAAGGATGCCCCGTTAGATTTTGTCCCTAAAGGGGTACGGCAACCAAAACGACTTTCAACCGCCACATCTGAAAATTTTTCCAATAAAATAAAAGGCTGCTATTTTGACGAGCCTTTTAACCTTTTGTCTTATTGAGACGGTTCCTGCTCAGATGATTACAAATAAAAATTAAAAATTAAGATCTTGCTTTTATTTCTTTCATTTCTTCAAGCTTTCTTTTATTAATCGCTCGATAGAGCGATCCTTGTGAAATGCCTGTTCCCTCTACAATTTCTTTTATGGAATATTCATTACTGTCATACATTCGTAGTGCAATATCAAGCTTATCTTTTTCTAACTTAGGTCTACCTAATTGTTTTCCGCGCTTTTTACTTGCCTCAAGTCCCTCTTTTACCCTTTCAGCAATCAAGTTCCTTTCTAATTCTGCAATCACACACATCATTTGAAACATGGCTTTACCTGTAGAAGTTCTTGTATCCATATTTTCTTTTAAGGATACGAACTGAACCCCCATCTCTTCAAACTGTTGAATAATAGTTAGGATATCTAATGTTTTACGTCCGAGACGAGAGATACTTTCAACAACAACCGTATCGCCTTTTCTAATCACCTCAAACAACTGATTTAAACCACTACGATCTTTAATGGTACCGGTGAACTTTTCCTTTACAATTTTTTCACACCTATATTCTGAAAGCATACTAATTTGTCGATCTAAATTTTGGTCAACTGTGGATACACGAGCGTAACCGATAATCATATGCCACCCTCCAGTAATTGTGTTTAGTTTTATTTTACTTCAGGTTTAATTGTTGTAAAGGTATTTGGTAATGTTTTTGGTAATTACTTTTGGTAATGAAGAAACTTAATAAAATCAGAGACTAGTAGCATGATAAGAGGTTGTTACAAAAAATATGGTTTTTGGTAATCTAGTTGAGTAAAAAAAGTTGTTAAATTAGTGTTTAAAATTTATGTGTGCTTGAAGGTGATTAAATGACCTCTCAAACACGTTAGTTATTCAAGAAAAGGGCCATTTAATTGAATAACATTGTGTTACTTTAGACTATCTTATTTGAAATTGTGGATATTTGATATGGGGCTGGCTTATGTTATTGGAACTATAAAAGACAATATTTTCATGTAGATGAAGATATGGAGCAAATTGAAGAAATACAAAAACGTAGAAGTGAATATTTGAAGAATAAGTGAAGGAGGTTCTAAAACGGAACCTCCTTTTTATTTGCTAACGCTTTTTTTGTCTTTTCAATGTAATTTTCTAATCCATCAATTTCACTTTGAATAATATCCATGAATTTTTTAAAGTACTCGGCTACTTCCATTCTCCTGTCTTCAGATTCAAAAGGAGTAAGATGAAATGCTTTCTCACCAGGCCCTCCAATAACCAAGAGAAAATTTGCAAAAAGAGATGATTATAAGGAATCACTCTAAAGAGAGGTATTTTTATTAGCCCCCAGGCAGTCATATTTAAAGTCTTTGATTGAAAAATAATATAAATAAAATGTGTACAGATGTTCAAGACAACCCTTGAATCTTTAATATATAAAGATTTCTATACTTTCTCTTGCCTTAAGTACATTCTTTTTCAGTTCAGTCATTTTTCTAAATATAAAAAATGATAAATCATACAGCCTGAGTTCTACTAGGATTCAGGCGGTATCGTTTCTTTTGGAGCCGTTTGAGATTAAGAAATATAAGTTTTTACTGCAGAATTAACCTTTTAGTTTTCATTAGCGATTTCTTGATTATCTGGAACTTCTTGTCTACTGGGAATGCTTTCATTCCCCTAATAAATATTTCGAAATGAATATTAAAGGCCTATTCGGAAAATATTAATAATAAACGGGGAGTTGTTTTCTTGGGAATGATCAAAGCCATCCGAAATATCTTTAATTTGCCCCCAAAGAATCAAAACCAGACAAATGAGGATGAAGGTTCAAAAATCCCATTAAAAACCGATCTTGAAGAAAACATTAAGACGGTAAAAGCTTCTCTTGGACATAGCCCTGACATCGTTATTAGAGAAATTCAAATCGGAAAAAAAGGGAACATCCCTGCTGCTGTCATTTTTACAGATGGATTGGCTGATACGAAATCTGTAAATCATTTAATTATTGAATCATTGGTGACGGATATTCGAATAACGGAATTGGATCCAGAGATTTCATCTCAAACAAATACATTTGATAAATTAAAAAAATTTGCCCTTGCGGTAGGAGATATAAAGGATTCCACGGATTTTGAAACGCTTTTTACGTCTGTATTATCCGGAGATACCGCTTTACTGGTGGATGGATTTGCTCAAGGCTTAATTATCGGTCTAAAAGGCTGGGAAGATCGTGGTGTACAAGAATCTACCTCACAGAATGTTATCCGTGGGCCAAAGGAGGGATTTTCTGAAAACATTCGAACCAACACTGCTTTAATCAGGCGTAAAATCAATGATCCAAACCTTTGGCTTGAAAATCAACAAATAGGACGAATAACGAAAACCAATGTCTCCTTTATGTATATCAAAGGAATTGCGAGTGAAAAAGTCATTGAAGAAGTACGTGAAAGGCTTGGAAGGATAGATATAGACGGTATTTTGGAAAGTGGTTATATAGAAGAATTGATCCAGGATGAGAAATTTACCGTTTTTCCTACTGTATTTAATTCTGAAAGACCTGATGTGATTGCTGCAGGTCTATTGGAAGGTCGCATTGCTATTCTTGTTGATGGAACCCCCTTTGTTCTCTTGGTCCCTGCCATATTTACTCAATTTTTCCAATCTGCAGAGGATTATTACCAACGTGCCGATATCGCCAGTCTTGTCCGTATATTACGTTACTTATCATTTTTTATTGCTTTGCTTGCTCCTTCACTATATATTGCGATTACTACATTTCATCATGACTTGCTTCCTCCCCAGCTTCTATTTAGTTTAGCAGCTCAACACGAAGGGGTTCCTTTTCCTGCATTAATAGAAGCGCTAATAATGGAAATCACCTTTGAAATTTTGCGTGAGGCTGGTATACGGATGCCTAGATCAGTAGGACAAGCCGTATCGATTGTCGGAGCCCTTGTCATAGGTCAAGCTGCAGTTGAAGCAGGAATCGTTTCAGCCGTAATGGTTATAGTCGTAGCCATTACGGCTATCGCAAGCTTCGTTTTACCCGCTTATAATATGGGTAATTCTGTAAGGATATTACGATTTGGGTTAATGTTTATGGCGGCATCCTTTGGTCTATTCGGTATTATGTTAGGCTTGATTGGAATCGTTCAACATCTATGTCAGTTACGTTCTTTTGGAATTCCCTTTATGGCCTCGTTTGCTCCTTCAATCCCTTCAGATAAAAAAGACGGTTTAATTCGTTTGCCGCGATGGGAGATGTTTTCAAGACCGCGTTTTTTAAGTCAGAGAAATATTATTCGTGAAGATTATCCTCCTATCCGTGGGTCGAAACATAATGGAAAAAAATAGTCGTTATTTGAAAGGAGAAATAACTACGAAACGAAAATGGTTGATTGCCTTAATTTTGATACTTACACTTTTCATGGCAGCAGGTTGTTGGAACCGAATAGAATTGAATGAAATCGCCATTTCAGTAGCCCTTGGAATAGATAAGGAGGGGGACAAAATTCTGATTTCAGATCAAGTAGTCATTCCCGGAGCTATTGCTTCTAAAACAGGCGGGGGTTCTGAAACACCGGTAACGTTGTATAAAGAGTCAGGTGACGGAATTCAGCAAGCTGCTCGCAGAATGACGACTAAAAGTTCAAGAAAAATCTTTGTAGGACATTTACAGATGCTTATCCTCAGTGAGGAGATTGCGAAAGAAGGAATTGCAGATATATTAGATCACGTAACTAGAGACCATGAATATCGAAAGGATTTCTATGTGGTAGTAGCCAGGGAAATTAGAGCGGAGGACGCCCTTAAGATCCTCACACCGATTGAAAAAGTCCCGGCAACTCAAATGCGTTCATCTCTCGAAACTTCTCACAAAGCTTGGGCAGGAACGGGAGCAGTAAAAATTGATCAACTCACTTCAGATTTAATTAGTAAAGGGAAAGAACCGATATTAACAGGAATAACACTGCAAGGAAATTTAGAAGGAGGAATGACAGACAAAATTGAAAATACAGCGATTTTACAGTACAAAGGTTTAGCGGTGTTTAAGAAAGATAAGCTGGTAGGCTGGTTAGATGAGGAGGAAACGAAGGGTTATAACTATATCCGAGGTGATGTAAAAAGCACTTCCGGGCTTATACCATGCAATGAAAAAGAGAATGCCACTATAGAAATACTCAGCGCAAATAAAAAAATAAAATTAAAGATGGAGCATGGCAAGCCTCAAATAGATCTTAATATCAGGTTGGAAGGCAATGTGTCTGATGCACAATGCAGTATAGATTTTTCCAACCCGCAATCGTTTCTCAAATTAGAGAAAAAAACAGAAAAACGCCTTATAGAAATTATAAAGAAAGCGTTAAATAAAGCACAAAAAGAATATGAGGCGGATATTTTTGGGTTTGGTGAAGTGATAAACCGAAAAAATCCAAAATATTGGGAAAAGGTCGAGAAGGACTGGGACAAAGAATTTGCAGATTTAAAGGTCAATGTAAAGGCAACAGTAAAAATACAGCGGATTTTTAAAACGCAAAAATCCTTCCGTGAAAGGATAAAAGAGTAAATTCGATGTGGCCAATCATAGGAATCGTTATGGCAGCAGTTATTATGATCATTATTGATGTACCTTCGACTTGGAAAAAAGGAGAAAAAAAGGAATTATGGGGATTTTTTATTCTGCTATTCATTGGGGTCATGTTAAGTATTGTACACGAGCGCAATGTTAATATTCCAAATCCACTTGATTTGATCTCTGTTATGTACAAGCCATTCGGTGAATTTCTTTTGAGGTTATTAAAATGAAAAGTAGGGGTGCTTCATGCTTGAAAAGGGCAAGATAGGTGCCGGTCAATTTATGAAATTAGTTATTCTTTTTAATATAGGTTCTTCCATTTTATTAACACCGAACATACTTACTTCGGGAGCAAAACAAGACGCGTGGATCGCATCCATTCTCGGCATGGGAATTGGTTTACTCCTAGTATGGATATACAACATATTAGGCAGCCAATTTCCTCAAATGACCTTGGTTGAATACAGTCAGAAAATCCTTGGGAAATGGGCAGGGAAAGCGGTCTCTTTTTTGTTTTTTATATTTACATTTACCCTTTCTGCCCTTGTTTTAAGAAATATCGGGGATTTTACGGAGTCAGCAATATTCCCCGAGACCCCGATCAAAGCCATTCATATCGTTTTTCTATTGATACTTATCATCGGAGTCCGATATGGTCTTGAAAACATTGCACGAACTTCAGAAATTTTTTTTCCATGGGTTATCATACTTTTTAGTATTTTTGTTCTTTTACTATCACCGCAAGTTGAAATGGAAAAACTACAGCCTATTCTTTCGAAAGGAATAAAACCTGTAATACATGCGACTGTGCCCTATATTGGTTTTCCTTTTCTGGAACTTATTTTGTTTTTGATGATTTTTCCCTATGTCAACCGGAAAGAAGAAGCTAGAAAGGCATTTTTTATAGGAACTTTTATCGGAAGCACTGTTTTAACGATTTTGACAATCATGGCTATTTTAATTTTGGGATTCGAAGAAACATCAAGTAATCTATACGCCAGTTTTGAAATGGCAAAAAAAATAGATATAGGTGAGATAATACAAAGAGTAGAATCGATAATAGCAGTGATTTGGATTATTACAATCTATTTTAAACTTTCAGTTTGTTTCTATGTGTCCGTATTATGTTTTGCCCAAACTTTTGAATTCAACAATTATCGTGTACTTACATTGCCGCTGGGAATGATTTTAGTGATTTATTCCATCATTATTACTCCTAATGTGGGCTATTTGATTACTTTTAATGGAAAAATATGGACACCATACGCATTAACTTACGGCCTTTTTCTTCCTCTATTACTCCTGGGAGTAAATTTATTGAAAAAAAGGTTTTCGCGAAGTAGTAAATTGTAATTACATCATTTAACTCGAGCTAAGAGGGAGAATATTACAATTAAAATTAGTCTTTTAGGTGAACACCTCTTTATCAGATTTTTAATCTTAACTACACTCTGCAATCCAATTATGGGGTCCAGCCAGCAAAACGCGTATTTTCGTACGCTAAGGCTGAATGACCCTTAAAATAAAGGTTCTTTGTACGTTAATCTCATTTCGTCAATACAACATAAATGAAGTTGTGTTGTATTAAATATCCATTATTGTTGTTGATAACGTCCTTATGCAACACAATTTAATCTTGAGGGCACAAATCTAACGCAACATAACTCTTAGCGTACGTTTTCCGCGTTTTGCTGGCGGTACCCCTTATTGAATAAAAGCACTCGTTCGCATTAAACATAGACTAAAAAAGCTGAAGAGTACTTCAGCTTTTTTAGTCTATGGTGTGGTAAAGAAGAGCACAATGAAAAATCCTATAACAAGCACACTAATTATAATAAAGTTTGAATCCCCAAATTTTTTCAATAGCTGATTCTACTCCTTATACATTACTTATATTCATTCGAATTAAGATATCTACTATTAAATTGTTTATATCCTTTTTACACGTCCATTGAATACATCTTTCCAATATCCTTTTGTCATATCTGCTATCGCAACCCCAGTACTGGATTGTGCTCCTATGAACTTCCCATTTCCAACATAGTAGGATAAGAACCCAGCGCCTTATCATGTTTCCATGACAGGTTTCCAAGAACTCTCCCCCGAACCGTACGTACATGTCTCCATGTATACGGCTCTCCACTTAATCTTAGTCTAGTTTTCCACTGTGTAAATCCTTGTGACACTTTGTACACAGAGCTACAGTTTTACGTTTCCTTCCAAGCATCCACTTTTCCCATTTTGCTTTACCGCTTAAATCTTTCATTTTTCTTATATGGTGCATCTCAAGAGGAACGTCAGTTTTATCACACCATTCACATTGTCTTGCCTTAAGCCTGTCTATCAGGCTTGTTTCTCCCTTAAGTTTCTGCTCATTAGGAAGTAAGTCTTCTGGAATATCCGTGTTTATTTTCGTATTACACTTGAACCCTTCGGAGTACAACGTACTCTTTCCTTGTCCTTTTTTAGTTTCATACGTTATGGTAAACACTCCATCATGACAGTACTTTTTCGTTATTTTGTGTATGGTGGATTTGTATTTATTGGCGAAGGTTTTGTAAAGGCTGTATTTCATGTGGTAGTAAAATTTGTTAAGCACACTTACATTTTTCGCCAATTTATAGTAGTTGTACATTCCTCTTATTTGTGCATTGTAGATGCTGAGAATTTCTAAATCATCGAAATCGATTAAACTTGCTCTGTGAGTAGGCATCCAAGTACCTTTTGGCGTTATTTTTAAAGCTCCTATTTCTTTTAACTTATCAACCCATTTTTCCTGCGGTACATATAGTGTGCATGTATAGGATTTGGTTCTTCTCATCTTCCCATCCTTGCACATTTTTCTGTCCTGGTTGCGCGAAATGATCACGTCATATCCTAGGAATCTAGCCGGTTTGTTAGAATGTGTAATAAGGGTTTTCTCCTGCGAAAGTGTCAAGTTCAGTTCCTTACTTAGGAACTCCGATAACGAGTCTTTTATTTGTTGTGCTTCTTGCTTGCTCCCAATTATCCCTATTAGAAAATCATCTGCGTACCTCGTATAGTACATTCGTTTGTATTCTTTGTCCTCAGGTTTAATAGCTGGAATTTTGCTCCTTAGTTTTCTCAACTCCTGTATTTCTGATGTGATTTTCTCTTGTTCGATTGGACTTAAGGATTCGTTATGCAGAGTATTCTTTAGTTGGAATAGTTGTCTGTTGATTTTGTTATATTGGGAGTTCGCTTTCCTTTTGATGCCCTTATTAAATTCATTTATTAACTTCTCTACATATTTGTCTAGCTCGTTTAAATAGATGTTTGCTAGGATAGGACTGATAATTCCACCTTGTGGTGTTCCGCTGTATGTTTTGTGATAGACCCAGTTTTCTAAATAACCTGCTCTTAGAAACTTCCAGATGAGGTTGATGAACTTCTCGTCGTCAATTCGTTCCCTTAGGATGTGCACCAGCCTATGGTGATTGATATTATCGAAAAAGCTTTCTATATCTCCTTCAATAAACCATCTTGTACCGTCAAAGTTAGTTTTGACTTGCATTAAGGCTGTGTGACAGCTTCTGTTTGGTCGAAATCCGTGAGATAGTTCCGAGAATGAACTTTCATATATAGAGTCCAGTATCATTCTGACTACTTCCTGTACCAGTTTGTCGTCTATCGACGGAATACCTAACGGTCTTCGCTTTCCGTTTTTCTTAGGTATATATGTTCTTTTGGCAGGTTGGGGTTGATAAGTTTCAGCTCTCAACGCTTCGATAAGGTCGTCGATTCGTTTTAAACTCATACCATCAATCGTTTTCCCGTCTATTCCCTTTGTCATGTTTCCTTCCTTTGCATATATTTTCTGATATGCTAGGTAGTAAAATTCAGGGTTGTACAAATTTCTGTATAGGCGTTTGAAGGTATAAGTAGAATCTTTAGATTTGGAAACTAGACTGTTTAACACATTGTTTGGACTTCTCATGAAGCCTCACGCTCCTTCCATACGTTGTATTAAACGATTAAGCTGTTTCCCTTCGCCATGTACTAGGCTTTCCCTAGCTCGGACTACTACGGAAACTCCGTTATCATATGAGCTATTCAGACTCTTTAAGTCATAGCCTTATGGCTTGCTCACTTAGATAATCCCCGTTTAGCACTCTGAAGATAGCTTGTGATAATGTCGGATGTGACTTTCGTCTTTTTCCCTTCACTAGGGCTGCGTAACTCGTAGAACATACGGAAAGACCCGGCATCTATTAGTCATTCCTTTGAGTTATATGACGTCTTCTAGTTACCTTTCGTCATAAGCCACGTTATGCTCGCTCAGACTATCATTCAAGCAGTTTAGCTTTCATCCTCGTTTATAACGTTTCGCCTCGCCATTCAGTCGTGTCATGGTAACTTGACAACTTATGGCTTTCCTAACATGCTACACTCCCCATTTGGTTTCCCTTATGGATAAGTTAGGTGACGATAGGTGTAATATGTTCTTTACCTATTGCTTTGCTAGAGCAAAATCTTTCAGAGCCCTTGCGGGCGCACGATTCCTACATGTCCATCTTTTTTATAAGTATCGAAGAAAACAACATCCCCTGGCTTCATTTCACTGGCAGATACAGGCTTGCCTAGATGCTTTAAGGTTTCCGTGCTGGAGGAGGTTAATGGACCTAAGTTAACACCTGTTTCTTTAAACGCCCAATGAACAAAACTCGAACAGTCGAAACGTCCTCTGGCTATGTCACTTTGATTTCTTCCTCCACCAAACACATAAACTGAATTTCCAATCCACTTGTTACCTACATCTACTACAGCTATACCTGTACTTTCGCCACTACCTCCGCCAACTGTAACATAACCTTTTACATATTGATCCGCAAAACCGAGAACTTCTTCCACATACCAATCAGAATGATTATAAGCAAATACAGCTCTTCTTAAATCACCTTCAGCTGCACCATTCGCTTTCAGATAATTCGCTGCAGAATGGATCGCATCCTCTATATCCCACGGATCAGCCTTTCCATCCCCGTTTGCATCTACACCATATCCACCATACTTTTTAATAATAGCCGGATCGGTCAAAATCTTGTTCGGAATACTGGCATTACCTAACCGGTTTCCTCCCGGATAAGACCAGCCGACCCACGTTAAAGGCATGAACTGCAAGTGTCCCGCGGCCCCAACCGGGGAAACCATTACTTCCAACGTAGAAAATCGGGTTTCTACCCGATGGTGTGCGGCAAGCAAATTCCATGGCACACCATATTTTTCCTCTGCAGCTTTATAGATTGGTATATATTGAGACGGAATTTCATTTGCCCCAAACTCTGAAATTTCTCCTCCGTAATACCCCGTACTGGGATTCATTTCTTCTTCTCCACCAGTCGAAGATAAAATAACAAAAGCGATAATGATAAGCCCGCCAATGAGCACAATGGCTGCAGCTGTAATACCCAAAACGACAGGAAGTCCAACAGTAGTACCAGCAGCTGCGGCTGCCTTTGCAGTTGCTGCTTTCACAGCTTTTTTCGTCACGGCTTTTCCGGCTTTACCTGCCGTACTCTTCAAAGCAGAACTTCCATCGGTCTCGTGCGCATTAGGGTCATTAATTTGGGACATTTACTCTCACATCCTCCACTTGCCATTCGCCATCAACGCCACGGAGGCCCACTAAGTACCAATCTTCTGTTTGTGAAACCTTTCCATCAACTGACTTTGCTTCCCCTCTGACAATGACATTCCAGCGAACAATCATGCTGCTCTTGTTTACGACTGGTGTCACATCAGTTTTCTTTTACTGTCAAATATGAGCGTTCAAGCACTTCACGTCTGCCGTTCCGGTTCATTTTTTTAAATAAAGCATCAGTCATATAAGGTTTGGACTTATCAAGGTAAACCATCGGTTTATCTGCATTGTAAGTATGAAAAGCTGTCACAAACTGAACAGCAATCTTTTTAGTGTCTTCAAGCTCTTCTTCAGAAAAATGTTCTGTCTGATCATATCCGTTCACCTCTTCTTCCTCAGATTTTGATTCTGAATTAGACAGATCAGGTGAATCGGCTGCTAAAGACGATTCTTCTGTACTTTCAGGTTTTTGCTCCCTCGCATTAGTTGTATCATCATTCAGGCTTCGAAAAAGAGTTGAAGCAGTAAAACCCACTGCGAGAAAAAGGACGAGAAGAAAAAGGAACAACTTGAAACGATCACTTTTACTGTTTTGAAAATCCCATCCGAACATAGTTCAACCTCCTGTTTTCTCCTCCTACTCTTTCTTTCGGTTTCTGGCATTGATTTGTTGTTGAGCTTCCCACTGTGTAATATGTTTATCACGTTTTGCGGATTTCTCGGCAGAACTATACTGTTTATTATGTCGATTGGCTTCTTGAGAAAGGGTCTCCCTGTTTGTTACATTCTCTTGCGACCTGTGATGTATTTCATTTTCCAAGTTATTTCGATCTGTCACATGATTAACGGTTCGATCATTATTTTCATTTTTTATTAGATTACGAGTCGCTGTATCATTGATATTGCGTTCATTATTTGTATTTACTAACCCTTCACGATTTATTTTATCTTGAGGAATTTCTTGGTCTGTCGTTTTATCTAGCACTCTGCGTTCAGCTAATTGATTACTTTGTTTATCGTTGATCTTATCTTCGTGACTGTTTTGATTCATCAGGTTCACATTACACTCACTTTGCATTCGATCTGAGACTTCTGTATCACTCATTTCCGGCCGTTCTAATGTGGCTGAAATTTCTCTTCGTGCATCCTGCAGCGATTGGCGATCTGCTAGTGGAGCATTCGCAAGACCTCCACTTCCTAAACGGCGACGTCGTAAATCTTCAATTGATGTAATGTTTTCGTTTTGAGTTTTCGTTTGAGTCCCTTGGGTACGATCAATCAACTGTTCCTGATCTGTACTGGCATTTTCAACTCCAGTAGGATTTTTCACCTTTCGGTAATCTTCTATGTCACTAGGAATTTCCTGATTACTGCGATCAGCCATCACAACTCCGATCGCTCCTGCTGACACACCACCTTTTGGTTTAAGGAGCCCCTCTTTTGATGATTTCAGCTGCTGTTGTCTTTCTGCTAATTGCTCTTTGGTAAATGTGCCTATCTTACTCTGTCCTAAAGGCTTTCTTTCTGTTAGGGGCTGATTACGAATCCGTCCTTTATTGCTTTCACCCATACTATTCTTGGCATTTCGGGCCATATTTTTTGCTTGGCTGAATTTCTGCCGATAGCTTTGCAATGTAGCTCCAGTGCTGCTTTCAACATTATTTACAGCCGTTGATACAATATTAAATAGTTCTTTTCGTTTCGCCCAAACCCCAACAAAACAGATAATCTGAAGGAGCATCATGCCAAGATATCCTAAATCAGAACTTTCTGTGGCACGGTACAGTATTGCTGAAATGCCGAACAAAATCGTTAATAACAAAGCAATGGAGATTTTCATTAGCTGAGCATGAAGAACTTTCATGCCCCAATCAAAAGCTGCATGTTTCCATCGCGGCACCAGCGCCATAAGTAACGGAACAGGTGCGAAAAGGACCAAAGCAAGAAAAACCATCTGATAAAGGATAATTGTGCCTGAAACCATCAGAAGGAAAATTCCAATGATGGTATTAGCTACAAAAAGCAAAGGGACAAATCCTGCACGCTGCGATATTCCGTCAATAGACATCATTTTATTTTGTTGATCTTGTACTTCTTTCTTAACTTCTTCTTGTCTTTTTTCACCATCAAATGGATCAATTGAAAGAATGGTATTTACACGACTCTCCTCAATCTCAGTTGTACCATATTGCATGAGCATATAAGGTTTTTTTACCATTAGATCAAACATCTGATTGCGTATAGTCGCTATTCCTTCTTCTTTAGAATAAGAAGCACCTGGATTTACGACACTTGCTGAAACAGCTAAGACATCGCTTTGAAGGTCACTGGACCAGTCATTAATGCCTTTTAAGATTGTTGGTGCATTCGAGAAAAAACCGAGTGCAAAAACAAAAATAACTATTGAAGAAATTAAACCACCCCAGGCACGGCTACTTTCACGTTTGACCATACCCACATACGTTGCCCAAGCTCCTACAATGGCGATAATAAACGTCACAAGTAATGGCCATAGGCCACTCCCTATGAAACCGCCCGGACCAAAACCTGCGATATTCTGAATTGCTGATCCGATTTCTTCCGTAACACTTGAGACAAAGTCAAGCTCGAATGCTTCTTGGACGATTTTCATCGTAAAATTAGCTAATAGAATATTAACATTCCAAATGGCATTGATGATTTCCATCAAGGCAATATAGATTTGTTTGCCTGCTCCATCAGCCCAATTCCAAGGCATCCAATCGCCGCCAGTATCTACCCACGTGTCTAATTTATAGTGGTGTTGAGGATGTTCATTATATTCTAGATCTACTTCTCCTACAGAACCTGTATCAGAATCTTGTGGAACTAGATTATCTTGAAGGCTTTCTGCCGAAGCATGAATTTGAAATACCAGAAGCAATGTAATAGAAAACAATAAGAGCTTCATTAGTTTTTTCATTCATCGTGCAGCTCCTTTAGGACCTTCCCATCTAGACTTTCTACAAGGGTTTCAAAATTTGAAAGATTATCAAATTTTGTACGCTTCCAGCCATCATCTGTTTTAACAATTTCCATTGTCTCAGTGCGACCCTCATCAGCTTCCGGATCAATGAATTTAATTCTATAAAAATACTTATCATCATTAGCTTTCCATTCGGTTAACTCATAACTTCCTAATTTTTGTTTATTTTGTGGACCTTTATCAGCAGACATAACACCATCATTTTTCATAAGTAATTCCGCTCTAGTAGCTTCATCCCTTTGAATCATTGCCTGTGCCCATTCAATTGGGATATCTTCTGGTCCTTTTCCGTTAACCTCGTTGTTACCACATGCTGCTGCAACAACCATTAATACTGAAAGACTCATGATTAAGAACAATTTTTTCATACAAACACGCCTTCCTTTTTATGTTTTTCTTCTTTCTTCAGGTGTCCATCAATTGGAAGATCCCCATCAGGAATGATCTCTCCCTCTTCCAGTTCTTCTGCTGGAGGACGTGTGTCAAAAGCGTCAAAAAGGTCTTTAAATAATGCATTAATAGATACAACACCTACACGTCCTGTAATGTCTTGGAACAAGCATTGACCGTTCTGAAGCTCTCTTAAAGTGGAAGCGTTGTACTCCGTGTTTTTCAGGTTTAATAAAGATAGAACATTCTCAATCTCGTTTGGGTCAGTGCTGCGGAATGCAAACTTCATTCCGATATGGTTTTTCATTTTTTCATCAAGCAGATCATTCGCATTTTGTGTAACAAAATAGATACCGGCATTCATCGAACGTCCTGCACGGACAAGTCGAGAGGCTAAATGACTTCCCTGGCTTGTATTCAAGACGGCCCATGCCTCGTCCAGCAGCACCGTTTTAAAGATCCTGCGGTCACTGTGAATGAACTTTAAGGCAAATGATGAAATCGGAAGCATCATCGCAACAGAAAGCATTTCTGATAGATTGTATTTCTCTTGCGGCGTATCCGGTGCCGGAAGCTCAAGGTTTTGAATCTGTAGAACATTTAAAGCTGTTCGAAGGTTAATGGCTGAATCATTCTCACCATCGCCGAAAAGCAGCTGCGCAAATGATAATTCTTTAAAAGAACGTATGTGTTCACCTAACTGCTTTGCCGTTTTATCTTTACTGCTCATTAGGTTGTTAACTACTTTCCCAAGACACGGTTTATCGCCTTCAGCTACGGAACGGACAGCTCGAGTAAGCTTTGGAAAACGTTCTGAATCATCAAGTCGCACACCCGTTAAAAATGTAAGGATATCAAGAGCCAGTGTCTCAGCTTCTTTAATATCATTGTGAATGGAAAATGGATCTAATCTTCCTTTATCCTCTGGCTTTGTCGAAAGGGAGATGATATTAACCTGGTCACCCAGCTCGTAAAGATCCCGTTTCCAGTTCCCACGCTCACCCTTAGGATCAATGACAAGAGCTTTTCCGCCGGATAAAACTGACAGGTAGGTGATCAGGTTGGAACTGAAGGATTTCCCTCCTCCCAATGAACCCAAGAATGCTGCAGAAAGGGCGTTGGTCTTTGTTCCGCGAATACCCTGCGCAGCTCGGTTTGGCATTATATATACGGGCTGATCAAGGATCCCCGTACTTCCAATAAAGAACCCTTCGCCATCACCAAGCTGTTTTGTTGCCCCAAACATGCTGCCGGCAACGGTTGCCGGTTCCATAAAATGAACATAATCCTTGATATAGCGTTTCGCACCGGGAAGAAATTCGTTGAAAGCAAGCCATTGATCACCATATGGCTGTTCAACCTGAAACATCATATCTTGATATATGTCTTTGACCGTATCGCAGCGACGTTTTAATTCATCTTCATTCGTCGCCGACACGGCTAAAATGATGGACGTTTTAATTAAAGGCATACGGGATTTTTGCAAATGGGCTTCAAGTTCATGGGCTTCGGCTCTTCCGTCAAGGACATTGAGCCCGGTATCATTCCCGGTCTCTCTTGCATGCCGGTCTTGGTCTTTCAAGTCTTTCTGCGCGTTGCGAACAGAAGATAAGGCTTTGCGGTTTTCCATCATTTCTGTCCGTACACTGATTTCAACAGGGAAATCCAAATTTTGAATGACATACATCCATTCCTCGCCTGGAAACTGCATTTCATACGGTACATTTGAGATGGTCAAAAAAGCGACATGGCCTTCCACTTCTTCACCTTCGTGTATTTGCTTCAATATGATGCTTCTCTTTGGTGAATCATCAACAAATCCTTCTGATAAGCGCAGCACATCATGATATAAGGGCCGGCGTACCTTAATTTCTCCCTCATCATACTCTTTATAGTCAACGCTATAATCCGGGCTCCAATTCTTTAAGACAGGAGCTTTGCCGATTGAACGATACCAGTTGCGGCGCACCAGCCATTGAATGTCTTCTTCAATGACAGGTAGAGCTTGAAGCCTGGTGGATACCTTATTAAAAACACGGCGTTCAGCTTTCCTGTACCGGTTAATTTCAGCTTCAATGATTTCAGGTGAATCAAGCCCTGATGCCTCGTTTACTCCACTGATAAATTCCATCCATGCTTCTTTTATGTCCTGAAAAAGAGAGGTTTTTTGCTTATTGCCCTCAGTCTTTTGTAATCTCACACCGATAAAGAAGCGATATTCGGTTCCTTCTTTACCTAACATCTTCTCAAGCTGAACGGCTGCATCATCCGTATGTTTTAAAGCTGCATCTTTGAGGGGACCGGTTAATTTATGTTTAAAGCGTTCATGCTTTTCTTCAATTGATTGGAAGTTCGGAACAACTAGCAGATGTGTATCTAGATTGATTTGCCAAAAGAACTGCTTGATCTTTGTAAAAATAATCTCTTTTTCATCATCTGCTAAAAAATCATAATTGTATCCGGCTAGCTGATAATATGCCCAGCATGATCCGTCCTGGGAGAAAACAAGATTACCTTCAAAGTATTTAATCGGAAATTCGATGGTCATCAGCTTCACCCCTGTCATAATAGCTAAGCTTCCGGTACCCGACTTTACTCGCATATTTATAAGGTTTTTTTATATCAGATACTTCTTTGTAGCGATTCAGAAGATGTGGCGATAAGTGATAGCGCCCTGCACTTATGAAAAAACGATGCGGGGCTTTCCCATCAAGCAGCTGTTTAGTGAAAAACCACGCGAAAAGTCCCGGCAAAAAGATATATTCAACTAACCCAAGTTCAAGTAAACTTAAAGGGGGAAAGTGGTTTAGTACCCACACAAGGAACACTCCACCCCCGAAAAATCCTATCTGCCGATACGTCAGAGGTATCGGCAGTGGGATATCTTGAATCCCGTATAAGACCTTCTCTACCTTCCAAACACTGTTATAGGTGCGTAAGATCTTAGGCTTCATGGTATTACCTCACTTTCATCTGTTCTTCAACTTCCGAAAACAGTAGCCCAAAGCTTAGTGCCCAAATCTTTTACGCTGTCCGGCGTAAAGACAAACACCCCTACAATCATGGCGAAAATGGCAAAGCCTACAAATCTGGAAAACTCGCGTCTGACTAAAAAGTAGATGGCAATAGCTCCGATAATTACCAGGAATAGCGCTCCTACCTGTGTTGAAAACCAATTTTGAATATTTTCTCCAAAGTTCATAGTCTTTCATCCTCCTACTAGTTTTATTGATTTTTTATCTCTTTTACAAACAAGCGATTCTCTTCCTTTACAAGCACTAACTCATATGGGTAAATCACTTGTGCTTTGGAGTGATTTTCCTGAAAAATCACTGTCGCATGGACTTTATATTCATTTTCAGTATCACCCTGCTTTATGATAGTGTCCTTTATTTCCTTAAACGTAGTGATGCCGGTCATGGCTTTGATTTCATCGCTTTTCGTATAATAAGACAATTCTTCCTGAGTTCCTGTGGTATATACTTTGAAAAATGTAGTGAGTCCTGAAGTAATTTCATCTTGAAGCTGCGAATCTTGGATTTTTCCTTCTTCGCTGATTGTGGCGTCTGATTTGATTTCTGGTTTCTTGGCTGGAGGGACAAAATAAGGAACTTTATGAACAACATATGATTTTCCATCACTCTTGACTGGAATAACAATATACTTTTCAAATGGTTCTGATTTTTCTTCTTTAGCCTTTGGGAGTGGTTTTTTATTTTTCTTTGCTTGTTCGACGGCTTTGGCGTCAGGCGGTGTGGTTTTCATTAACGGTGTGGTGTACTCGAAGGGTAATTAACGCTGTATTTTCTTCTGTTTCTTCTACATTCCATACTTGTGAATCTGTTAACTCACTGCTCCATTCCATTCCTTCAAAAGAGAGACCTGCCTGTTCATCAAGTCCTTTGGCAAGGAATGGCTGAAGGCGTTTTGCTCGTTTTTTTATTTCTTCGTCGGCATTGTCCCAATTGAAGTACTCAACAGCAAAGTTCTCTGCAAAAGACTGTGCACCGACGCCAGCAGCAAAATTCTTTTCTTTCATTACATCTTCAACTGGCTTATGTTGTATTGCACCCGCACCGGCATTTCCACTTCGTTCAATGGCCACTACTGACAGAAACAATACTAATGTAAAAGCAGTCCAAAATATTCCTTTGAAAACTTTTTTTAATATGACAGTTCTAGGGTATTCACGTTTCTTCATAGTGCCTCCTTTCAAAGCTATAACTCTACTAAACTCTTATATGTCTCAAAGTCTGTGGAGCATCCTCCCTATTAAAAGTAAAGGTGAACCATTCTTGAGCCTATCCTATTTCATCATTTCATTCATGGCTTGTTTGCGGCGATCTTTCCTCTTTGTTTCTTCACCAAAAGCCCAAACGGCAAGACAGATAAATCCTATCATTCCAAGCGTTGCCCAGACCCCGTGTTCCACGTAGAATCCTCTGACAAAAAATACGACATCATTGGCAGCTGCTGCAAAAGCTGGAAACGCATCATACGCAAATTGAAAAAGAAAATAACCGATAGCCACCATTACGGCCATACTGATCACAACGACCATCAGTCTTCTAATAAAGCTTAACAACATCTCTTTTATGGAATTCTCCGTTGGTGTCGAACCGCGTTTCACCTTGTAGCCCACCTCTAATCACCTCCTTTCAAGCTTCTTTTCACTAAAGTTAAATAATATTACAAATTATTCAACTCTTTTATATAAACTATATAATTTACTGGAATCTGATGAATCTTTCGCTTTCCAGATCTGACCGAATGGATCTGCTATGACATCTTCATAAGTTCCAAACAATAAACTGCCGCCTATTTTTTCAATTTCACGGGAATCAGCTTTATGTGAATTCTCCATAATCTTATTTCGCTCAGTATCGTTATTCGAGATGAATAACACACGGACAACACGTACACCTTCACCAAAAATCTCGTCATTCTCAAATGATCTTTTTCGAACATACTCGTTATAGCGTCTGATCTTATTTAACGTGACATCCACTCGCTGCCTGCTTCTCTCGAGTTCTACAAAAAACAAAAACTTCACTTTTTGGCCGTTTATTTCCCTCTCAAGCGTAAACGCCCCATCCGGACGAATCACGGTTGTAGAAGATTGTTTTTTCTTTCCTTCCTTATCTTTTGTGATCTCGCCATAATTGCGAAAGGCTCTGCGTTCAGAGAAAAACTCTTTAAATGTAAACTGATTATCTTTTTGTGAGGCATAAGCAGCCTGTATATGTGACATTCTCAAAGAGTGAAAAACATAAGTTGGTGTTCTCTGTGTCCATCTTGAATCCCAATCAGCTTCACCCAGAATTTCTTTAACTTCTAGTACACCTTTTGAATCGAGCGTATAAACGAGTCGGTCCCGCCCTTGCACGGCAGCTTTGGCAACCGGGAATGACTTGATATACCCTTCTGCTTCCATAGCCCTCATTTGCTTGGAAATCCAGTACTTGCTATAGGGCTTTCCGTCTTCATGAACGTATATAAATTTTTCTAAATACTGCACATCAACAAATACTAAATCATGCAAAGATACAAACAATTCTTCTTCTAAATCGGTTATTCTTTTGGCCATATTTACTCCCCCTGCTACACCCATAAGTCATCGTTGCTGATGACTTTTTTTGTCTCATCAGTTTTTTTCTCTTTCTGCGCGTCTTCCTTTTCACTTGAAGATTCCTGAGAATCTAAGTGCTGAGAACCATGAATTATATTTTTCTCTTCTGGTTGCAACACTTGTTCAGCTCGACCATGAGTTTTATCATGATCTCTTGATAGAAGATTTAATTGATTATTTTCTATGTCTTTGCTATCTGTATTTTGCAAAGGACCTTCTATTGTTCCAGCGACCTTGTCTATCAGGCAATTAGGCTGACTGGTATCTTGTACACCTTCTTCAGCAAGGTACAATTCATATGTTGCTTTTTCTTCGTCTTCCATTTGTTTCTCTTTAAACTGGAATCCTAAAGTAGTCTGCCTTTCAATTTCCATGGCGTCTGCAATTGTTATTTTCTTTAGTTCTGAAATTGAATCTGCGTACAAGGCAGGCCCAGGTGCCTTCATACGAATTAAGAATGGCCGGGTTCTTTCATTTCCAACCTGCATTCTCATATACGCACTATAAGGCTCGATTTGCAGATAATCTGTTTCTTGAAGTACTTCTGATGACATGGAGCGATTCACATATTGAGCGTCATCAGGTTCTCCTAACCGAAAAGAAACAAATGTTCCGAAGTTTCTGAATATAGCAGACGCAACTTCTCTCGGCAATTGATCTTTGATTCCCTGCATGCCTAAAATGATAGATGTTTTGTATTTTCTAAGCTCCGATGCAAAAGACTCAATCGCATCTATGCTGTGTTCCATCAGGGTTGGAGCCTCGTCTACCATTACAAAATGATAAGGAAGTTTGTGACGCTCCGAGACAGGAGTGTCTGCCCTGCTTTTCCCGGCAAGTTCTGCATACGTCAAACACATAGAACCGATAAGCTTCTTCTCGTCACTTGTTAGCTCGGATAAATCAAGCAGATTGATCATTCCCTGATCCATGCTTTCACGGAAGCGCAGTCCGTTCGTTTTAGCACGAAGCATTTTCCCCAACACGCCTGACAAGGTGATTTTCCGCAGCTTATTGAGTGTTGAATTCGTTTTTGCCTGCAGTTCACGATCTTGAAGCCCCTGCAGGTTTGCAAAATACAGATAAAGATCATTCTCGATAGGGTCATCACGATTTAGGCGTTCCAGGACATTTTCCCGGTAGTCAGGATCACTGAGCAGCCTTTGCAAATTCGGAAGACTCGCTTCACCTAACCTCTGCAGAACAATTCCGCCATTTAAGAAATTATCATCAATATTTGGACCCCAAAAATCCTTCCAGGTCCTTTTTAATACATCCGCAACCGTCTGGGCAATTTTATCTTCTGCCGTGGCAAAATCAACATCATAGACGTTAAAAGGAATCTCGCCTTCTGAAAACTTAATGTATCTGACAAGATGCTGTTTTTCCGGCGGAATCCTTGCTGCAATATCCTGACACAAGTCACCATGCGGATCAATGATAGTTCCACCTATTGTTGTGCCGGCACCTTCAAGATTGATTAAATCTTCAACCAGGTTATACAATGCTGTCGATTTCCCCATTCCCGACATCCCAATAAAAGCAGCATGGTAACGCAAGGTTGAAAGATCAAACATGACATCCGTCTGCTTACCATGATAACAGTGTTCTCCTAGACGAACAGATAAAGAAGGATCAAACACTAAATTCTTTAATTCTTTCGGAAGTGGCGTAGAGCGCATTTTCAACCGATTAAGTTTATTGCTGCGAACTCTTTCGCTTGGAAGCCGCATTATAGCAGCCATCTCTTCAGAACCTAAAATCACTCGCTTCTTCATAGGCTCAATCGGATATATACGATTCTTATACTCCCAGCGAAACAATGGCCGAATCGTACGGAACCACCACCATTCACGTCCCTTTAATTGATTTAACCGTCCACTTGAAAAAGTACCGATAAACCCTTTAGCACTCTTAATCAGCTCTTTTGAATCTCGTTTGTCTCTTCCAAATGCAACAACCTTAACCCCAATTCTGGAAAGAACTCTGGTTGCCTTTCCTTCTATTGCTGATAAGTACAGTTCATTATCCTTCTCGAGCGTCTCATCATACTCACCCTGTTTATGAAACTGGCGGACAATTCCCCGAAAGCTCCTTTCAGTGCGATACGCAGGCTGCACAAGAAATTGCATGTGAATCTCCTGGCCTTCTTCTAAACCATCTAGAAACTCTACAATTTCAGCCTGAGTATCAACTACTTCGTTATGATACGTTTTTATAGGGATCGTCCAATGACTTTCGGTGAATAGCTTAGTACCCGCGTGAGGGCGGCTAAAATCAATGGAGTAATGATCGGCCTCCACAATTTCAACATCCGAATGTTCGGCATAAAACTTAGCTTTAAACGCTCTGCCAATATGTTCATCTGGCACCCATACAAAATACCGGATCTCATCTTTCGTAGCAGCAATCTCCCAGCTGATCCATTCCTGCTTAACCCATCGGCGGTACCACGGGCGCGTCAAAAAACTTAGCATCGTTGTCCAGGCTGTCTCATCCTTAAAATACAAAATCTTAGCATCCATCGTTGTCCTTAACTCATAAACCTTACCTTCTCTCGGAATCAAAAACGGCAACAAATGAAACCTCACACCCATTCACCCCTTCAAAACCAAACTGAAAAGTTTCTCAATTAATACAACAATTTCTCATTTGTACTCTTCTCATCAAACTAACCAAAACCCACTTCTCCTAAATCATACTCCGATCCATCTCTCTTGAACTTACTCTTGCTGCACTTGAACTTAACTCTCTTACTCTCTTGAACTACCTCCCTTGAACTTACACTCACTCACTTACTACCCACACTCTCTACCTCTCTCTCCCCTCCTCCTTACTACTACACTTACTTACTCTCTTACTCTTACTCTCTCACATACACACTACTCACCACCACACCTTACACACTATATTCATTTAAAATGGGTAAGTGGATTAGTTATCTAAGGTCCTGATAAATGGTCACGGAATAATTCTCCATCATGCCGTGACCATTTATCAGGACTGCACATGACTTTCCGGGCATTAATAGTTGTATTAGATGTTGTATATAGAAATAACAGCTTTTACTACAGTAATTACAAGAGTTTTTACTACTTAATACTACCATTATGGTAAATATATGGAAAGAGACTTTCTTCCTGTTTAGAGATCAAATGTTCTTATTTTGATGTTTACTTTATGAAATTTATCCCAATAACTTTTCACATCAAATGAACATTATGAACTTATAACTAATACTGAGCTGAAAAATCTCCGGACTCAAGTAAATCTCCAATATAAAATACCTTACCTTCTTCAAACTTAATTTTAATTCAATACCCAAAAGATATAAGTCCTGTGACATACCAAAATAGTAAATAAAATAGA
This sequence comes from Bacillus sp. V2I10, assembly GCF_030817055.1. NCBI lineage: Bacteria > Bacillati > Bacillota > Bacilli > Caryophanales > Bacillaceae > Bacillus > Bacillus sp. V2I10. The sequence goes on from NZ_JAUSYV010000002.1 coordinate 267,724, forward strand.
GAATAACTTAAGAAGTAATTTGTAATTATTACAATATAATTTGTTCTTAAAAGTAGCTTGGTAGCTGCATAACACGAAACAGCATAGTCTAACAGCAGGAGAGTATAGATATGTATTGGCAGACTGGCTTATTATTTTCAGCTTGTATTCTTGATCGGAGGAAGTTGCCCAGAATCATTAAATATATCTATCTCTTCCTGTGATGAAAACGGTGTGTCAAACATGTTTATTACTAGCTGTATCTCTCTCTTTATAGTAGATACCTTGTCGATTAAAGGTGCAGCTGCTGATTGGTTATGGTTTATTTGCTTTTTGCGCATATGGAGCAAACCTTTAAGTAGCATACTCCTGCTGCTGACTTTTGTAACAGCCGCGCGCCCCCGGCCAACGGTTCTTTTAATAATCCTGTTTGAGCGTTTGAGCACTTCTTTTAGGGATGAAACCGCCATACCAAACGTTTCTGCAAGCATAGCTAAAGAACCCTCTAGAAACGGCATTTCTGGGCTTTTATGCTTCTCTATGTATCTTAGAATATCTTCTTCCCATTCATCATAATGGGAGCGTTCTCTCTCTTCACGATCCTTTTTGAATTTATACCAGCCCTCTTTCCCTTGAAACCTGGCAGTTCCATCTGTCCATAGCTCTAGCAGACCTTCTACATAAGAGCGCTTTACACCCTTATATTTTCCTGAGTATGCACTTTTTAATGTTTTCTCAAACTCAACTTTGCTTAAAGGATTCTCTAAAAAGCTGTTGAATTGATCGAGTTCATCATAAGCCACGTCAAAAGAACGCTCACTTGCATAATTGGCAAGGGCTAGAGTCATTAAAGCATTATTCCGGCTGGCACTGTTATGACCTTTTTCAATATAAGTTGCATGGATTAAGGCTTTATACCAATCTGAGGAGCAAAGATCAATTGATGAAGAGTTATTATAGACAACACGAAGAAACTTCCTTCTTTCTTGTTCCTCAAAACTTTTTGACCAAGAAAGAAGCAGGCTTGTGTTAGCTGATTGTTCATAAAAATCTAGAATATTGTCTTCTTTAGGAATCCGATAAAAGCCAAATGGGACACAGTTCATATCGATCGGAACATATTTGCATAAGGCTTTGCGAATGTTATCAGATAGGCGTTCTGCTACTCTCAAAGACTTGTATTCATTTTGCCTATGTACATAAAAAGGCGTTTCTAAAACAAAAAAGCATTGATAACCTCTTGGTGTCTCAAGCAGAAGGTTTGGCCTGGGGAGTTTTAGTTCTTCGCAGCCTAAATATAATCCGTAAAGATCCACTTCTTTTGTATCTATATCAAAACCAATCACATTAATTTGCTTTAAATTTTCGCGCTTATGACCCTTGATGATTCGTTTTTTGAAATCATAATAGGCACCGCCGCGATAAGTGTTTGGCGTCCAATGAGATAATTGCTGATACTTCTCCCCTAATGTTTCATATGAAGTTACTACATAACCTTTGCCCTCAATGAGATCATCTTTTGTTGGAGACACAAATACCGCACCTTTACGGTACGGATTATTTTTTTCGGTTTTCTGATAAACTGTTATTCTATCTAAAGGGGCACGGGACCCCTTCTTTTTGTATAGCAGCAGGCTGTTATGGGTCATGAATTGCATGATTTCAGCTGGTGAAACCACACTCTTTGTCATTCTATTAACTTCATGTTCTCCCATCTTTAACACCCTCTTAAGTTTCTTAAATTTATTGGAATATTTTGCTGTAATAAGTATATCGAAATCGAATTTTGTAAAAGTGCGCTCTCTAAGCAAAATGCACCAAAATTAAAAACACCCTTGGAGCTTAGAGCCCCAAGGGATTGAAAAAAAGTTTTATTTTTTTTGTTATGCAGGTTTCGCTCAACTTTTGCACCATTTTTACATCAAATGCACCAATTATATATATATATCAACTTTCAAAAGAAGAGATAGAAAAGCTTACTCTATCAATCGATTAGTAGAAATTTGACTATGAAAATTCTATACAAGTTCCGCTCACTTTACACAGAGCATGGTGCATTTTTTCTATACAGGTTCCGCCTAAAATCCTCAAAAGACGCCACTTTTTTTACCATTTTAAATAGATTTTTCTCATGTATTTAAGGTAAAGACTGATTTTTAGTGTTGTTTTTGCTATACAGGTTCCGCTCAAATTGACGAAACTACATAAAGATTGGTGCATAATATACGAATTTTTGTACACAGGTTCCGCTCAAACGTACAGTTTGGATCATTTCTAAATACGAATTGACCAAATCCTGGGAGCTATCTGAGCAGTAATTGCCTGTTAAACGAACTAAAAAGACTATTGGTGCATTTTCTGAATGTATACACCATGTATTCTTTTGAGTCTTCACTGATTATCCAATAAATCTTTAAGTGTGTTTGCACAATGGCGGAACTTGTATGGTAAATGGTGCATTTTTTTTATTAATACCATTAAGAAAAATTATAGTTTTCTAAAAAACCATTATATATGGTAATAACTGTTATAAATAAGTCGTATTGGTGCATTTCACTCTTACTTTTCGGAACCTGTATGGTATTTGGTGCATTTTATATACAAAAAGGATTTTTTCCTTGCTATAATACTAGTCAAGTGGTGCATTTTCTTTAAATTGATTGAGTTACTTATATTGATTCGACTGGTTCTTTATTAGTTATTATACAAAGTAAGTATACATATAAATTTTACTGGTGCATTTTATCAAGGTTTTTCAATTTATACTTTTGGTCTTACAGCATTTAAGAGAAAGGATGCTTCTTTTAATGAATTATGAAGACATATCAGACCGTTTAATCCTGAACTATGAATTATTAAAGATTGTTATATTCGAAGAATCAAAGTACTTATTTGAAGATCGGCCATATATTTTGGAAGATTGGAAAAAGGAAGCTTATATAATGAGTGATGAAGAGTTTAGAAGGCAAGCTCCCTGTGAAAAGATGAGGCCAAGCTTCCGAGCATTATTCTTCCTATTTACTCAAACATTGTATTCTGAAAAACATATAACAAAGAAGATGATTAAAGATGCGGTGGCTAAGTATAAAGAAACCATCAAGATACTTTTAGCCGGCCATTTCATAAATGAATATCCTAATGATGAAATAAAACGCAGTGTGAACGAAGAAAAAATAGATGAAGCGTTAAACCGTGATTATATTTATGGAAGCATGGATATGGACTATCATTTAATGAGAGACATCGTTACGAAGAAAAAAGAGTTTAAAGAAAGCGAGACGGGTCACTTGGCAACTGAGATTATAGACAACCGCGGAAAAGTGAAAGGGCTGGCAGAACTCAGACCCTATGAATCACATGTTACTGAAGTAACCTCAGAGCAGCAGGCCATGTGGCTTGAAATGATTGGTTCTACAATAAACTCTTTAGATGAAATGACAGCTGACCTTTTTGATCTTATTACATATTTATGGATGGTAACCCCTAAAAGCATCGACGGCTATGTCGAGTTTCACAGCAATGATGCATTGCGACTAAGGAACTTAAAAAAGCGGACATCTAACGGCAGAGAGCTAGACTTCCGCGAAGAAGATCGGTTCAACATTATGAAACGAGTAGCTGCACTTTCAAGTATTTGGATTTCTCTGGGAGATCAAAAGGTAAAAGTGTTAAATACTCAGGAGATGAAAGAAAACGAACTCTATAACTTTAAAGATTTCCAAAGAATGTTTGAAATCGGAAAAATCAGAGTAGCCTATGATAAAAAGTCTGGCGAAGCAAAAGGAATCTATGCGGTTCAAGTTAAACCCACTTCTATTCTTACTCCTTACCTGGTGGGACCTAACCGATCTATCGGCTTATTGGACCTTAAAGTATTTCAATACAGCCATTATACACAGAGGGAACAAAAGCGATTAACAAGGTATTTGAACCTGCAGTGGAAAATCCGAACGATTAAACGTTCGCTGCAACAGCCATTTAAAGTTGCTACATTGCTTAAAGTAATGGATATTTCATCCCGTTACAATGGTGTTCAAGTAAGGGATAAATTTGAAACGGTATTGGATGAGCTTCAAAAAGATGATGTAATAAAAAGATGGGGATACACTGAAGAGATTCAGGAAGAGAAAGTTGGCAAAAAGGGATGGTTTAAAAACTATTGGACCAAATTAAGCGTTCTCCTTTTGCCGACTGATATCGTGATACAAGAAAACCAAAAAAACCTTTTGGCTGATACGAGCTATAGTATAGAGGAAAAAATTATGAATAGCATGTTTCAAATGAATAAGGAAAATGCGGCAACTCCTTCAGCTGAACTTTCTTTTTCTCACATTTCAGAACTTGTACAAAATGAAACAGCAGCAGGTGTAGACACTGAAATTTCGATGAACAAATCAGATCGCGAACCTATGCAGCAAGCATTCAAGTTCAATGAAAATATTGATGAGGATAAAGAAATTACCCTTTCCCCAGAGGCAATGAAAGAAATGATAGACACCCTGAATGTGAGTATTCGCCAGACTGCACTGGATATAGGCATCTCTCACTCCACCCTCTCTCGTTATATCAGGAAAGAGAATAAGCGACAGAATAAAAACAATGACCAGAAAATGCTAAATTGGTTGAAGGAAAAATCAATAAAACTCTAACCTATAAAATGGTTAGAGTTTTCTGTTTTTTTAAAACTTATTCGGTGCTGGCAACTACAACTATGATGATGTATATATTAACATATATATAGACATATGTTATAGCAAATAAAACAACATATACAACATTTTTAAAGTTAATAAAATTTAAGCCAAACACTTTGATAAATGTTGCTTAATAATTGTTTGATCTTGTTCTGATAATCTTGATAAATGAACAATAAAAAAAGCGTATTCCGACAAATAAATACTACCCTCTGCAAAATGACTCATCTTTATTTTGTCCTCGTTTGAAATCTCATACAGTATACTTTTTTTTACTATCTATCATTAAAGTGCCTACTTGTTAATTTCAGTTATATACTTAATAATATTTTTATTAAGAATAGAGAAAGGGGAGTTTTATTGCAACAAGGAGTATCAGTAGCAGAATATGATCTTCATACCATAAATTCTATCTAAGAATTTGCGGAGCAAGTGGACCATTATATGAAAACAGCAGAAGAATTTGGATCTGATTTTGTGCTTTTCCCTGAGTTTTTACAATTCACCTTATGTCTATAGGAGATGCAGAGGTAATTGCTTTGACGATAGATTATTTACCGTAATAAAAGAAACAATACTTAGAGTTACTTAAGAAGATCTTGTATGAAAAGCAGGGATGCATATTATTGACGGTACGCATGTCATTAAAAAAAGGCCGCTATATAATGTAGCTCACTTATTTTATTCGTATGAAGAGTGTCTTAACAGGCAAAGCTTCATATTCCACCAACAGAAGTATATGAGTGGCATATAATTACACTGGTACTGTAGGTTTACTTTCAACTGTTGACTTTATGAGAAGGAAACTTTGGTCAAGCAGCTGTTATTACGCCAAAAAATGATATACTTTTTCATCCGAAAGGGATAGCAGTTGAAGGTGAAATCAATCAGCCGGGAAGATGCCGGGATGTAGCCATCATTCTTGTAACTTGTAACCAGAACACTATATTTATCGTGTCCTAAAGGGAAATTTTTTAGATTCAGTTATCTCGCTTTTGCTACGCTGCGGAGACCGCCTGCCCGTATCGTTGTCAATTACATAGAGGACGAGAGAATCGTATCATAACAGCTCGTTAATAGAATTTAAAAATCCTATTAAAAATAAAAACAGAACAGAGGGGGAAAAAGGATGGAGTTTAATAGAATAATCAGTATTAATGATCCATTGTTTAAATCAATGCATGAACTCATGAAGAAGGTTTTTCCTCCTGAGGAAGTGCTGGAATTCGATCTTTGGAAGGAGCCGCTTGAAGATCCGGGAATAAGAGTATTTGTTGCCGTTCACAATGGAGATGTTTTGGGTGCAACGGAATACCGATACTATGAGGATTTTAATGTTGCAATGACTGACTTTACAATTATCAGTCAGCCAGGCCTTGGAATTGGAGCATTTTTGGCTCAAAAACGGTTGGCAGACCTTCAATCATTAGCAGCTGAAAACGGAAAAACCTTAACAGGTATGTTTGCAGAAATCTATGATCCCTATCAAGTAGAAAACTACGAGTTTGGCGGCGTTAAGCCTATGGATCCTTATGTGCGCCGCGAGGTACTGAGTCACCTTGGATACAAACGTCTGGACTTCACTTATGTCCATCCATCCTGGAACAATGATGGCGAAGCGGTGACAGGACTTGATCTGGGTTTTCTTCCAATGACAGAAAATCTATATGAGCTAGAAGCAGATCTTATAGTACACTTTTTAAAACGATATTATTCTGTGCTTCCAAATAAACCTCAGGCGTGGCTAGAAATGATTGAAAAATTGGAGACAAAAGAAAAAGTGGCACTGCTGCCATTATAATGTTGGAAATAAAACCTCGTAATCAGAGAGCTCTGCAAAATTAGCCCTGTCTATAGGCTTCACAAATAAAAACCCTTGGCGTGCATTTTGATAACGCCAGGGCTGTTTTCAGCTAAAAGAAGTCCTCATTTTAGAGATAAAAAGGATGCAATAATAACTGTTCTATTATTTTCTTGCCTTTCGTATTTTTCAATTTTAACTTCACATATTATTATATCCCCCGTAACACAGGTCTTAAAAACTCAAAATTCATAGTACGAGCCAGTAAGTATATCTCCTACTTTTAATGGCATATAAGATCTCTCCTGAAGGTTTTATAATTATGGTTAATAATAATCTGAATATTAAAACGATATCAAATGATATTTAACTATCCTCGTTTTGTCTCTATATATGAAAAAAAGTTAGAAACCTCTTCATGCTCGCTAACATCTAATTGATATGTATGTAGAAAGCTTTCATCATCCATTGACCGGTGCTGGGGAAGTATTTTGACGGGCGTTCGCATATGCTACTATTGAGCTGTTGGCGCCTTAATTGAGTTGCAAAAAACACATGACATATTTTCGTGTCATGCGTTTTTTGATAAGGCGTGATGTATTATTTCCGCCAAAAATTCGTATATTCTGCTTTATCCTGAATATTAAATTCAATCATTTTCTCAAGCAATTCGTAATTTACCGGTTCATTCCACGGAATTCGAAACAAGCCTTTGGTAGCGCTGTAGCCAGCTTGTGCAATGTCATCGGCAAAGTGCGCAATGCCTACTTCTTCGGGTGCAACGCTCAAATGATGCTTCGCTGTGGAAAAGCCGATGATAAATGTGCCGTGATCGGAAAACATTGGCGTATTCCACTTGATTTGCGGATCCAAATTTGGGAATTTATTAGCAACCCACGCCAAAATTTCCTCTGTTCGATCGCGGTGATCGGGGTTATCGATACCTGTTAAATATTTTGCAAAAACTTCCATGTCTTCCTCCTTCGATATTATGCTATTGCCGCCAAAAATTCGAATTCTCAGCCTTATCCTTGAGATTAAATTAACTTATCTTCTCTAGCAATTCGTAATTAACTGGTTCAGTCCATTGAATTCGGAACAAGCGTGAAGAAGCGCTGTAGCCAGCTTGGGCGATTTCATCGGCAAAATGCACCATTGTCTCTTCTTCGGATAAAATTTTAAATCATTTAAGGAATGCTCATTAATATCGCATGCAATTACTGAAGCACCTTCACTTAAGCACTGTTTAACAATTTCTTTTCCAATTCCAGAAGCTGCACCTGTTATTATTATTTTTCTCCGTTTCAATTCTATATAACCTCAAATACTACTATGAAACCAATTGTAACATGATCCTAACCCCTTTACCTTTTTAAATAACCGCTGTTAATTTAATAAAAATAGCTGCCTAATTTGGCAGCTGGTTCTTAAAGTAACGCGCCCAAAACATAAAGAAAGATCACAATGCTTATTGAAAAATTTCGCCCGATTGTTGATCAAACTCTTGAAACCTCATCTTCAACTATACTGCCCGATTGCTTAATACCAATTATTTCAAAATTAGGTGATTAACTCAATCTTTTATTCCATTAAAAAGGACACTTACCTTATTACAGATAAGCGCCCTATAGTTGAATATCAACGAATAGTAAAGTGAAGGAAAATAAAAACTCTCATGTATACAATCTATAAGTAATCTAAATTCGCCACATTTGGTTTTATTTATGTTAAATGACCATTAAAATGATGAGTTAAAGTTTACCACAATGCTTGCATCGTCCCCGCCTTTTTAAATAATAGGCTAGAATTGCTATCCCTAGAGATATTCCCCATGGCAACCAGAACAAAAAAGGAACAAATTGTCCCCAATTTTCATTGGTAATTGAGCCATTAACCATCATAAATATGATTTGTGGACTGAGCTTTAGCCCCGTTATCGTGATAATAGCCGACATCAACATAGCAGGAACCATAACAAACCAAATTGGAATTTGTTTACCTGCTAGAAAAAAACACCACCGTGGAAAAATCACTCCCCATCTTTGAATAAGTCCAAGAGTTAGAATTCCACCGCCAATACATAATCCTCCCAGTATGGCTTCAACTATTACATTGTCTTCATTCCCAACCATTGATGAGTCGTTTGTCCCCAAAGGAATTCCTAACGCCCACGCCCATCGGACAATACCGTATGGCAATGCCATAATAACGGCTAAATAGGTAAACCACTTTCCCCACTTTGCTGTTGCTTTCGCTGATGATCCTTCTGTAGCGTCATTCCTGCCACAATTGCCGCAAGCATTCTGTGTAAGACGATAATATGCTATTGCAGAAGCGCCCCATATGAACCCGCCAACTATACAAAAAACTTGATTAATAACTCTCCAATCCAGCAGATCAAAGTGAAGCAAAAACAAATAAGCAAAGTTCTGCACAATTCGCGAATCTGGAACTATAAATATAAGCGTCACACTCATTATCCAAGCAAAGGAGAGAAATATTGCACGAGGAAAACGACTACTACTTCCCCATGTCATTATCATCGCTATAGCTACTACTGTACCTATCAATCCAGCTATAGCAATGACTGCTCCCCCGACATCAACATTAAGATTTGATAAAAATGATCCCATCATTTCTGCCCGTGAATCGTTATTACCGAAAGGAAATCCGTTGCCACCTAATAACCAGTACATCCCGAGTAACCCGTATAGTAGGGACCATAGAGCAGCTGCATACCCAGTCCACTGCGGCCAACGCGACAGCCAGGAAAAATGTGTTGAATTATTGATATTTATTTTCGGTTCCATTTCACCCTCCCTAAAGCATTTTCATAATAAAAATTAAAATGCCATACTCCAAGATATAGTAACCCTTTCAATTAATTAGTTTCCAAAAAGGATCTTACTAATTTTACCATTATTTTCTTCCTAAATTAACCTCCCATTACAAGAAAATAGCTTTATTCCTTGCTCCATAATCTGGCCCAATTCTTAACTAAGGAGATGATCACACTATATGCAGCAATCGCCCCCTATAATGGAATAACTGTAAAGCTAATGAAGCTTTTTTAAAAGCTGCGTTTCCCTGCCCAAGCTCCTTGCATTTTACTAAGGAATACAATTTGCCCAATATGAGATGCGTCGTGCATTGCTAAACTCTTCAGTTCAAGCACTAATGAATTATCTTCTCCTGGGATCTGTCTATACAAATCTTCATGTTCTGATTTTGCTAGTATTTTTCCAAGTTCACGATGAACATAAAAGTATTCTTGTTTTGTTTCCTTCCAATTTTCTAACGTCTCAGTTGGTAATCGAAATGTAGATTCATTATTTTCTGCCTGTGGTTCATTCGCTGTTTCACCAAGAAATCGCATCAGAAATCTCTTTTCATAGAAAAGTAAATGACAAACTAATTCCCAAATGGAATTCATTGCCCCATCAGCTGGTTTCCAAATTGCCTGTTCAAAAGTGATATCCTCTAGCACTTTTTCAAGTGGTGGAAACCAGTCTTCTTCATCTAAGCAGCTTGCCCATTGCTGTAACAAAAGTGTTTTTACATCCATTTTCTATTCCCTCCAATTTAATCCCTTTAATTGGTCAAAATTCATTTGCGGCTTGTTGTAGAGAGGTCACTAATTAAGGTGTCATGCCAATTCCTTGTTCAATTAAACTGGCCCGATTGCGAGATGCATTAATATGTCGCCGATTTACAAATGCAACCGCTTTCTTATTTTTCCATTTTTGTTCTCGTTCAAGAAATCTATGAAACTTGGATTACTGATCCTACCACTCTAAAAAAAGGTGTGTGATCGATCTGAAAAATCAAAGTTTATTCAAATGGAAGCATTTTCTGTAATGTGAAAACTATTCGCTGTTGACAACGCTTACACTTCCTGATTTAATAAATTCTAAGTTAATATTTTATAGTGATGGAGATTGAGAGATTCACATGAATTGTCCTGTTTTTAACAGGCAAATTTATGTTGGGTCTCTTTTTTATTACAGAAATATTAACCAACGAATCGGATGGGGGAAAAGATATGGGGAGATTTTTGAGTATTGTTGTTTCATTATTGTTGGCGCTCACTTTTTTTATACCGGGAAATAGCGCACATGCTGCCACTAAACAATGGAGTTTTTACGATCGGCCGGAACAATACGGTTTGGTTAAAGAGGCAGATATACCTATTACCATGCAAGATGGTGTTGTATTAAGAGCTGATATTTATCGTCCTGATGCTCCCGGACATTTTCCGGTAATCTTGACACAGACCCCTTACAATAAAAACTATGAGGTGGGCGCAGGGGCGCAGCCGGGGCTTCGTGAGAATCCGTACTTTGTGAAGCGCGGGTATGTTCACGTAGTTGTCGATGTTCGAGGTACTGGAAGCTCCCAAGGTACCTGGGATGCATTTGGACAAGCTGAGCAACATGACAGCTTAGAGATTGTAAACTGGGCTGCTATCCAGCCTTGGAGTTCTGGCAAAGTTGGTTTATGGGGCGGATCCTATCTGGGCATCAATCAGTTTTTTACTGCAGCTCAACAGCCACCCGCTCTGAAAGCGATTTTCCCTCTTGTGCCATTGGGTGACAGCTATCGTGATATTGCGATGTCAGGTGGATTAATGAACACTGCGTTTATTCCTTATTGGGTTACTCTAGTTACGATCGGGGGTGTTATACCGCCTACGTACACATTGGAAGACCCATTATCGGCCACTTCCACAATTAACGGTCACGTTGCTGGGGATCTCAGTTTTGTCGAGCCAACGCTTCTCTCGATGGCAACAGGTGGCGATCTTGATTATGACGGTCCATTTTACCATCAGCGTTCACCCCTTAAGGTGATTGATAAGGTGAAGGTTCCAACGTTTATCACTGGGGGTCTCCATGATATTTTCCAGCGTGGCGAACCACTTCTCTATGAGGCTCTGAAAAAAAATGGAGTGACAGCGAAGCTTCTGATGGGTGACTGGACCCACGGTAACTGGGGAAGTGGATTGCCTGCAGACGGTATCCCCAACCTCGACCAGGTTGCCCTGCGCTGGTTTGATAACTATTTGAAAGGTATTAACACAAACATTAACGAAATTCCAGATGTGACACAATTTGAGCTAGGGGGCGGACACTTCGAGGTTCAATCCGATTGGCCTAACCCGCTCGCTCATACGAAACGTTATTATTTACGCAACTTTAAAGCTCTTTCAACGGATGCACCTGCTGTTGGAGGTTCTGAAACCTTGCTTCAGCAACCGGTTACCGGGGTCTGCTCGGGAAGTGCCAACCAGTGGACTGCAGGGCTTCTTGGGGCTTTGCCGTGCACCAAGGATAATCGTTTGACTGAGCTGAGCGAGGTCACTTACACGACGCCGGAACTGGTTAATGACCTTAAGCTCTCAGGACCCATTGGAGCTGAAATATATGCTTCTACCACAGCAAAAGACGCTGTCCTGTCTGTGCGAGTCACGGATGTTGCACCTGACGGAACCTCTACGGAAATTACTGCTGGTTTGCTTGCTGCATCCTTCAGAGCAGTAGATACTACGAAGAGCCGGATTGTGGAAGGGAATAACATTCAACCTTGGCATCCATTTACTAAGGACTCCGTTCTGCCGGTTACTCCTGGTGAGATCATGAAGTTGAATATTGAAATTTTTCCAACCAATGCGGTTATTAAGGCAGGCCATCGCCTAAGAGTTGCTATTGGGCCAAGTGACTTCCCGCATGCCATTTCACCTATGAAGCAAGAATTAAACCAGTTGGGTGGAGAGATCACAATCTACCATGATCCACAGCATCCGTCCTTTGTTGCTGTACCTGTTGTAGAATAGTTCAAAGTTTTAAGCATGATGAACCCGTTGTCGCGACACAGTTCCTCGATCGCGGGTTTTTATTTGGAAGGTTTTATGCCGGTAAATGAATAACTTAGCAATCCACCCGGCTTCAGTTTTACTCGATTCCGTTTTATGGGGTATATCGTTCTTCTGTTTGCCTGTTATATAATTATTATTCGAATCACTTCGGGTAATTTGGTGCCGATTCGAGGTTTTTTTCGAGTTTTTTAACACTTGAATATAAACAGGATTCTTATTTACTCCTTATTGGAACTATGCTAGTACTACCCGTGCGCGTGTTAGTAAATGAATTTAAATTCCTGTTCTTATGCCAAAACCTATTAAAATTAAGCCAGTTGATTTTTGGACGCTGTATTGTGGTTTCTATTTCTTGTTTATCTAATTGATTACGCAAAAAAATGGTTGAACAACTCAAAATTCCAGAAGGCACCTAATTTGATTCTCTCCGTTCAAAAAATTGAACGGTTTTTTCTGTTTATCATCGTTTGTTTTTAGCGTGCAACTCCCCTAAATTTATCATGGTATTTTCTTTAATCATTAACTAAAACCTAAAACTCTTTGTCATCTGTGAAATCATAAAAAAAAACAAATCCATTGAGCTATTTTGCCTTTCCCAAGCAACAGCAAGTGTAGGCGAGTAGCTTCTATATCTTTCGCATCGACTCCTGCTGCTCCTTTATTTCTTCTGACCCTTTCAAAGGCCTGGTTCAGATTATCTCGATCTAGAATTATTTCTATCAATGTTTTAGTAAGTTTCATATTGTTCCTATATTATTGAGGTTGTACAAGAAGAACTCCACGCTATGTCTATGGCTTCCTTCAGATTCCACGTCGCCATGGACACCCTTGCCTTTAACTAATGGTTTGCATATCCCAACGCCCATAACGGACTTTCACCGTCAAATTGATGAACATGCCTGGCACACAAAAAAGCTAGCCCTAACCAAAGGCTAACTCAATTTTAAAATCAATAAATGTATATAATTACCTATTCTCTATAAACACATTAGCTATGCAAAGTATTAATATTGGCAGTACCCTTTTCTGTTTTAATAGGTTTTACAAAAAACACCACTGCTAACGACCCAAATATAGCCAATGATGCAGCCAAGAAGAATGCGGTATTGAAAGTTCCGGTACTTTCAATAAAATACCCTGTAACTGTTGGTGCAATAATTCCGGATATATTCGAAATAAGATGAATGAATCCGCCGGCTGTACCCACGTTATTACTAGGTACAGTATCTTGAATAATTGCCCAGTAGATCATAGCTGTTAGGTAAAGGAAAAAGACAGCAATAGCCATCAATGCTACAGCAGCTGCTGCAGTCTCAACTAAAACTACAAAACCTACACATATAGCTGCTCCAAACAACCCCGTCACAAGAATAATTTTGCGTGAAAACATTAGTTTTTTTGTTTTTTTATAAATGTAATCAGATATAAATCCACCAGAAAATAATCCGATCGCCCCTACAAGCCAAGGAATAACTGTTACAATGCTCATGTCATGGACACTTAGATTTTTGGCATCTGTTAGATAACTAGGGAACCAAGTTAGGAAAAAGAAATTATTATAATTGTAAGCAAAAAATGCAACAGCAGTAAATAAAATCGTCGGATGTTTAATTGTTTTCCATAGACTTACTCTTTCTGTTTTAGATGGATCAGAACCAGTGCCTTGACCTAGTTGAATTTCCATTAACTCAGCTTCAGAAACTTTTGGATGTTGCTTCGGATGATCTTTTGTTAATTTCATCCAAAAATAAGCTAGCAATAATCCTAAAATCATTAAAACGATAAAAGCTGTTCTCCATCCATATTGAATAGAAACAAGACCCACAAGGGGTGCTGCTATCGCACCTCCTAAAGGCATTCCTGCTGTATATATTCCGATAGCACTTGCTCTTTCTTTAGCAGGAAACCAGTTGTTAACCATTTTATTTGATGTGGTTGCAACAGGACCTTCAGCAAAACCAAAGAATAATCTAGAAATATACAACGACGTGAAATTAAACGTTACTGCCGTAGCACCAATAAAAATCGACCAAAGCCCTAAAGATCCACCAAATACTTTTCTTGGTCCAAAACGGTCAGCTAAATATCCACCAATAAAATTGAAGATGGCATAACCTATAAAGAAACTACTGAATAATAACCCCAGTTGGGTAGGAGTTAGATTGAATTCTTTTGAGATAAAGGGAGCCGCTACTGAGAATGCCACTCGATCCATATAATTAAAGGCTCCTGCAAGAAACAGTAAAAAGACGATAAACCACCGATATTTCTTGAACATTATTCTTCCCCCTAGTATTAATGTCATAAATTGGAAAATATTTGAAAATGAAACTTCTTAATTAAACTATTAAAACGTAAAACGTTTACAAATTATTAAACTTAACAAACAATCGTCAGTGTAAAGCAAACTAGTTCAACCAACAAATATTGTTAAAATAATTCTGGTCTTTTTAAATTTTCATTTCGTTTCTAACTAGACGATTATTGTTTTCTCTTACAATTCTGCCAATTACCGTTTCGCTCCTATTGGAATTTCCAATTAATCTCCTGTATCCGAAACCAAGTTCATACTGTAATTTACAGTATTATCCATCAATATGAGATATAAAGTATTTAGGATATATATTGTATTCGTTTTCATTTCAGTGTAAATATTCACCCCTTCAACTCACACTACCACACTTGTATGGTAGTGTGAGTTGAAGGTTTCCTCAGCAAAGTTTACAAACAGTATGTTTATTACATCATGAGTATTAAAATCCTAAAAAATCCATTAAGTAAATAGATGACTTAATAAAATGTCTAAATGGTCAATCCCTAGATAGACTTTTTATCAATAGGAATTACCTTCACCTTTGAACATGAAAGGAAGAGTATTTGAAAAGATTTTCTACTTCTTCTACTTTGGAGATGGTCATATCTCCAGGTATTGTATGTTTTAAAGCTGCCGCTGCAGCAGCAAATTCTACTTTATAGCCATTATCCATATTTGATAAATAGGCATATAAGAACCCTGCAGTATAAGCATCGCCCGTTCCAACTCGATCAACGATATCGATGGAGTAGTGTCTGGATTGATAGATTTTTTTTCCATCATATTGTATACCTTGGTAATGGTTTCTTGAAGCAGATTTAACATCCCTAATCGAAGATACAATGTATTCAAATTGATATTTCTTGTAAATCTTTGAATATAAGTCCTCGTAATAGCTTAAAATATCGGTTTCTTCCAAACTTTTTTCAGGTTTAATTTCAAGAATATTTGTAAAATCAAGATGGCCTGCAAAAATAATGTCAACATACTCTAATACTTGTTCAAACTTTTCCTTCGCCTGTTCTAAAGACCATAGCTTGCTCCGATAATTAAAATCAAAGCTAACTTTTAATCCTTTTTCTTTTGCAGCTTTTATTAACGTTTTCGCCAGTTGAAAACTTTCTTCACTTATTCCTAATGTAATTCCGGACACATGGAACAAATCCTGATCTTTGAATATTTCATCAATGTTAAATTCATATATTTTTGCTTCCGTTATGGCAGAGCTTTTTCGATCATACACCACTTTGCTCGATCTTACTGAATAGCCGTTTTCTAAAAAATAAATCCCGATTCGATCGCCGCCCCTAATAATATTAGAAGTATTAACTCCAAATTCTCTTAACTTGTTAATTGCTGCATCTCCAATTTCATTATTAGGGAGTTTCGTGACGAAAGATGTGCTGATTCCATATTGACTTAAAGATACAGCCACATTTGCTTCACTTCCGCCATATGTTACATCTAAAAGCGATGTGCCGATGATTTTACTATTTCCTGGAGGTGATAGTCTAAGAAGGATTTCACCTAACGTTACAACCTTTTTCATTTGATCTCACCTTTTTTCATTTAGTTCCTGCCGAGCTTCTTTCACTTTTTTTACAAATTGTTTTGCTTTTGCAGTGATTTGTTCAGATGATCCTTTTGTAAGTTCACCTCCAACCCCTACAGCGATTACGCCATTTTTGATCCACTCTTTTACATTGTCCAGGCTTACTCCTCCCGTAGGCATAATGTTTGCTTGCGGAAGTGGTGCCTTAATATCTTTTACAAAGGTAGGTCCGAATGCTCTTCCTGGGAATAGTTTAATAATGTCGCATCCTGCTTCTAATGCTTGAATCATTTCCTTTATCGTCATACAACCAGCCATGTATGGAATTTGATATCGATTACAAAGTTTAGCCGTTTCTAAATCAAAACCAGGAGATACGATAAAGTCGGCTCCAGCTAATATTGCTATTCTAGCTGTTTCGGAATCTAGTACTGTGCCAGCGCCAACAATCAGATCACTTCCGGGAATTTCCTCCTTTAATGCAGTGATAACATTCGAAGCACCTGGTACTGTATAGGTGACTTCAATTACTGATATTCCACCTTTAATGCACGCATAAGATATTTCCTTCGTTTGAGCAATATTGTCTGCTCTTACAACAGACACAACACCAACGTCAACGATTCTCCTAAGGATGTCAATTTTTTTCACTTTCACACACTCCTTAAATTGAGATTTAAAATTATACTCCAGAATAAGCCATAAATCCGCCATCTACCGGAATAGTGATACCTGTTACAAAGCCTGACATGTTTTCATCAGCTAACCAAATTAATGTTCCTAAAAGGTCCTCCGGCTTACCAAACCGCCTCATTGGAGTGTGAGATAGAATTTTTTGAGATCTCTCAGTTAACGAGCCATCTTCATTCGTTAATAGCTTCCTATTTTGTTCTGTTAAGAAAAAGCCCGGTGCAATAGCATTTATGCGAATTCCTACTTCAGCCATGTGAACAGCCATCCACTGGGTAAAATTATCAATACCTGCTTTTGCTGCGCTATAAGCTGGAACTTTTGTCATTGGACAAGGCGCACTCATCGATGACATATTTATCACAATTGAGCCTTTTCTATTGATCATTTTCTTTGTGAATACTTGTGTTGGTATGAGTGTTCCAAGAATGTTTAAGTTAAATACAAATCCAAAACCCTCAGCATCTAAGTCAAAAAATGAAGTAATTTCATTATTCATCAGGTCTTCCGGCTTTAACGTTTCATTTGTGGTTGTGCCATTAGGATGGTTTCCACCTGCGCCATTGACTAAAATATCACAAACGCCGAATTGTTCGGTAATAATTTCTTCTGCTCTCTTTACATCTTCAATATCTAACACATTACAGGCAACTGCAATAGCTTTACCACCAGCTTGTCTTATTTCTTCTGCTACTTTTTCGCCTTTGTCTACAGTTCTATTTAAGATAGCTACTTTTACTCCTTGTCTGCCAAGTTCTTTAGCCATTTGACTGCAAAGAACTCCACTTCCACCTGTTATAACAGCTACTTTTCCATTTAAGTTTTCATTTATTCCTAGCATGACGTTCCCCCCTGTTCAGATCTTACTAACGCATCCCAAATGCCCCATAAATACATAATTCCAAGAGCTCTGTCATAAAGCCCATAGCCAGGTCTGCATTCCTCACCCCAAATATGTCTACCATGGTCTGGCCTTGCATACCCAGTGAAACCATTCTCATGATAAGCCTTCACAATATCGTAAATATCTACTGAACCATCAGTAATTCGATGGGACGTCTCTATAAAATCGCCATTTTCATAGATTTTCACATTCCGAATATGTGCGAATGGGATTCGATCTGCGAATTCTCTTACCATTTCTGCTACATTGTTATCAGGATTTGCACCTAAAGAACCGCTACATAGGGTGACACAGTTGTAAGGGTTATCAACAAGGTTTAACAATCTTTTAATATTCTCTTTGTTCGTTATAATTCTTGGCAATCCGAAAACAGGCCAAGGCGGATCATCAGGGTGAATCGCCATTTTGATATCGTTTATTTCAGCGACAGGAATAATTTGTTTTAAAAAGTATTGAAGGTTATTCCATAAATCTTCTTCTGTTACATTTTGATATGCATCAAAAAGATTAGAAAGATGTTCTAGTCTTTCTGGTTCCCAACCCGGCATTGTAAAATCTGGGTTTTTTGTTATTTCTTCTACTAACTCCATTGGATCCATATTGTCAACCTTGTCCTTTTCATAGAAAAGGGCAGTAGAACCATCTTCTAGTTCTTTATGCAAATCAGTTCTGATCCAATCAAATACCGGCATGAAGTTATAACAAATAACTTTAACCCCAACTTTCGCTAGCTTCTCGATCGTTCTTTTATAATTTTCAATATACTGATCTCTAGTCGGTAGTCCAAGCTTTATATCTTCGTGAACATTTACACTTTCAACAACTTTTATGTTTAACCCATACTCGTCCGCTTGTTTTTTTACTTCAAGAATTTTTTCCATTGTCCATTCTTTACCTGTTGGAATATCATGAAGTGCCCAAACAATTCCCTCAACACCAGGGATTTGCTTAATCTGATCGAGGGTCACACTATCATTGCCCTCGCCATACCATCTAAACACCATTTTCATCACTTAATCCCTCCAAAACTCGTCTAACCTACGATTCATAATATCCTTGACTAGTTCTAAATCATAAAACACCTCTGCAACAGTAATAATTTTTAGTCTGTTTGTGATTAAACACAATAGACAACGCTTACAATAAAAATAAAAATCGAAGATAGTAAAATCATTGAATCTTCAATTTTCTATTTCATTGTTACTTAAAATAAGTAGGATACTCTTTTCTAAGTGTTTCTTTATCAAAAATAACCATTGTTAAGTGTTCCTTCATCATCTTTACAGCTACTTCCGGCTCTTTATTTCTAATGGCTTCTATAAGAAGTAAATGCTGATGATAGATGCCATCCCAATTTAAATTTGTTGCTAATCTTAACATACGTAATCGTTTAAAATGCATGTTCATACTTTGAATCACATACCAAATATTTCCTTTTTTACACCCATCAAAAATCGTTTGATGAAATTCCTCATCTAGTTGAAAGAGCTTTTCATAATTTTTTTCCTTCATGCACATTTCTTGCATCATTAAATTCATTTCCAAAGAAAATAGCTTTTCCTGTGGAAAAGTCTCACAAGCTAGTTGAATAACCGCAACCTCTAAATGCTCTCTCATGAATCGTGCTTCTTCCACAAGGTTTAAATCAATTAACGAAACGCATGTCCCCTTTTGAGGATAAATATCTAATAATCCATCTTTTGATAGCTGAATAAAGGATTCTCTAACTGGTGTTCGACTTACTTTAAATTTCTCTGAGATTTCTTTCTCAGAAATTTTATCACCCGGTAAAAGTCGAAATTTTAATATTTCTTCTTTTAAAAGAGAATAAATCTGCTCTCTTGTTGAGCCAGCTTTCATTTTTGAATCTTTATTCACTTAATCTCGCTCCTTATCACCATATTACCATACTACCATACAAGTATATCTAGATTCTAACATGCTAATATTCATTTGAGAAGAGGAGTCCAATAACATTTTTACTTGGAGTAGGTCTTGCCAGTGTGTTTCAATTAGATCCCAGTCAACGGTATCACTAAACAGCTGGTCAATATGCTGATACTTTATTTCCTTATCAGCCCTATAAAATTTTAGATCCTTCCAATTTGGGGTATTGACAGGGTTGCTGCCATAGACCGCAAAGTATAAACCTGCCTAGCTCAATAAGTCTTGTTCCATTAAATGGCCCTTATGTAGAAGAACTTCAGTATCCGCTTACTCCGTTAAACTGCCCTTTAATGGAATAACTACATATTCAAGATGAACTAACTAATTTCCTTACTTCAGAATCTGCCCGATTCAAAAAGGACGCCTTCTTATTCAAGAAGTGCGCCCTTTTCTGGAATACCTAAAATATGATTTCAATCTTAAAATCAATTAATTCTTCTTTCACTAAAGCCCCCGATTGTTGAATATCATTTATGTTGTCTTATCGAAGAAAAGCGTCCTATAATTGAATAAATAAAATCTGACTTCACTCATAAAGTCACTTAATTCTTATAGAACTAACGCACCCGTTAGCTTAAGTACATTAATTCACATTCTTAATCTCCAGACCGTGACATTTAAAGTTATAATTAGGATTTTTCCTAACCTCTTCTTTCTGAAGTTCATACATGGCTATTTTATAGTTTATTTCTTCCAAGTGTTTTACGCTTTCTTCAATTTTCTTCTGCACTTCCAATTTATGCTGCATCAACATTTCTTCTCTTTGCAGGAAGGTAGGGTTTCCTAATTCATAAAGTTCCTTATATTCTTTTATTTTAGAAAGAGGCATTCCTGTCTCTTTTAGACAACGAATAAAAGAAATCCAATCTATTTGTTGTTCGTTATAAACTCTACGACCTTTTTCATCACGAGATATATTTGGTAATATCCCTTGCTCTTCATAAAATCTAAGTGTCTTTGCAGATACATTTAAATTCTCCACTACATATTTCATCGGATACAACATTTTATTTTCCCACCTTTTAGTTACAGTTACTGTAACTATAATATATCATAAGGGAGAATATATACACAACAATCCTTTATATAATCATATAAAAATCAATACTTGACTTACCCTAACGTTAACCAATTACACTAAAGTAGAACTTCTAATAGGGATAGTTGTAACGGCTCAGAATGGTAATAATAGTAGTCAGATTAACTCAACATTAGAAGAATATTCGATAGAGAGGTTAAAGAAATGAATCAAAAATACAGTAGGTTATTTGAATCCTTCACATTCAAAAGCGGAATAACAATTAAGAATAGAATCGTCATGGCACCTATGACAACCTGGTCAAGTAATGAGGACCTTACCATCTCGGATGACGAGGTAAAGTATTACAAACAAAGAGTAAATGGAGTAGGACTCGTCATTACAGGGTGTACTCATGTTACACCTAATGGGCAAGGTTTTACGAATGAATTTGCTGGATACAATGATGAATTTACTCCAAGTTTACGAAAATTAGCTGATGCAGCGAAAAGTGGAGGCTCCCCTGCGGTATTACAGATTTTTCATGCGGGTAATAAAGCCTTGTCTGGATTGGATGCAGTTAGTGCGAGTGCATTGCAACCCGAAGTTACTAATTTAGGTTCAACTTCAGAAACAAGAGAACTATCACATGAGGAGATCTTGTCGATTGTACGTGCTTTTGGAGACACAACAAGACGAGCGATTGAAGCCGGATTTGATGGCGTCGAAATTCATGGGGCTCATGGATTTTTAATTCAGAATTTTTGGTCGCCAGCAACGAATCAACGGACGGACCAATGGGGAGGATCACTTGAAAATCGCTTGCGTTTTCCGTTGGCAATTATTGAAGAAATCAAAAATGTCATTGAAAAACATGCTACAAAACCATTCATTTTAGGATATCGATTTTCCCCTGAAGAATCCTCTAAAAAGGACGGATTACGTATGAAAGACACGTATGAATTAATTGATTTCCTTGTTGAACAAAATTTAGATTATATACACGCTTCATTAGATAATGTGTCTTCAAAGCCAGTAGATAGTCAAGATGAAAAAACACGCCTTGAATTGATTCTTGAAAAAGCAAATGGTAAGGTACCTGTATTGGCTGCTGGTTCCATGATAACACCAGATGATTCTCTTAAAGCTATGGAATTAGGATTACCGTTAGTTGCCATTGGGCATGCGTTAATTATGAATCCTGATTGGGTTGAAAAGGTCGCAAATGGGCTTGAAGCGGAGGTTGCTTCTGAGTTAGACGTATCGAAACTTGACCAGCTTAATATTCCAGAAAAACTATGGAATGTTATTCAAGCAATGCCAGGTTGGTTTAATATTGGTAAATAAAAAAGTAGCCCTATGGGTTACTTTTTTTATTTATCTTGCACTAGTCGAGTAGAAGAGAACCTCTCTACCTTGCGGTAGATTGTATTTCTCCCCCCTCACAGAACCGTGCTTGCGCTATTAACGCACACGGCTCCTCCTAGTCATCATTTACAGAATGTAGCTAATCTCTTTTCTTAAATCGTATATATTCACTTTAATTCTTGGTGATGGTAGTGGATATTTATCAAGAAAGAGTCTGTACTTATCCCAAGTAAAGGATTTTCTTTGACTTCTTCTATTGAGCCACTTAAACAGTAAGTATTGGATTTTGTCTTTGAAGTTGTTAACATTTTGGGTATTATCTGTGATGCAGTAATAGTTGTAATAACCTGTTAGTGAGCGTTTGAATCTATCCATAATCATATGAATATCTTTATTTCTATTATTCTTTAACCATTCTTTAGATTCCTTGAGTTTGCCTTGAACTTTCTTCCTACTTGATTTCCGCTTTACTCGGAAGTTACCTTGTTTACTCTTCCCACAATAGTGTGTAAAGCCTAAGAAATCAAAGGTTGCTGGTTTACCCTCTCCCTTTTGATTTGCATTTTTCTCCGCAAACCTCCCGAAGGGAATAATTTTGGTTTTATCCTCAGCTATTTCTAGGTTAAACTTCTTTAATCTCATCTTTAAAGAATGGAAGAATTCCTGAGCTTCACTCTTATATTGAAAACAACAAACAAAATCATCTGCATATCTCACTATGTATGCTTGTCCTTTGCACTGTTTTCTAACCCTTTTCTCAAACCAAAGGTCGAGGACATAATGGAGGTATACATTAGCTAATACAGGTGATATTACTCCACCTTGCGGTGTACCATTATCTGTTTTGTGTTTTCTACCTTCCTCCATATATCCACCTTTAAGAAACCTACCAATTATACTTAGTAAGTTAGGGTCAGCAATTCGCAGTTTTAAGAACTCCATCATCCATATGTGGTCAACGTTGTCAAAGAATCCTTTAATATCTACATCTACTACATAGTTTACTGACCTCTTTTCAATGTAGTGGTTCAGTATTTTCAAAGCATCGTGGCAATTACGATTTGGACGGAATCCAAAAGAGCAGTCTAGAAAATCATTTTCATAGATGGTATTTAGTATCTTCGTAATGCCTTTTGAACAATCTTATCTTCATGTTCCGGTATTCCCAATGGTCTTTTCTTGTTTGAGTTGAGCTTTGGAATATACATTCTCCTTACTGGAACAGGACGATAGCTTTTGCTTTTAAGCCTACATACTAAATCCTCTATGTTTTCTTCTAGATTTTCACTGTATTGCTCTTTAGTTGTACCGTTTACTCCAGTTGCCTTCTTATTAGGTAATTCAAGATGACATTGAACTAGTGATTGCTCATTTAGTAAATGTACAAGAGATGTAAATTTCATTTTAGGATCAGATTTTGCTAGTTTTGTTTCCATTTATTATCCCTACCTCTGTGTGTAGTAAATGTGTCCCTAGTAAGGGTGATAACTGGTAGCTAGCCTTTCCTCCATCGGCATTACCCAACTTCATCGGTACTACGCTGCTATCCGACTCCCTACATCGGCATTTGGTTTCCTTGCTTGTTATCGCTTGTACACCATACTCTTCTAAAAAAAAAAAGAAAAGACCGGTAGGGTCTCCCGAGTTGCCGTATCATATCAATGTG
Source organism: Bacillus sp. V2I10 (assembly GCF_030817055.1). Classification (NCBI taxonomy): domain Bacteria; kingdom Bacillati; phylum Bacillota; class Bacilli; order Caryophanales; family Bacillaceae; genus Bacillus; species Bacillus sp. V2I10. The sequence continues at coordinate 291,532 of NZ_JAUSYV010000002.1, forward strand.
TAACGTGCCAAGGTCTCTGACTCCAGAGAGGTTTTATCCATCTTGCCCTTAACGAAGAATAAATTGTTGAATAAGATTAAGATAGTTCTTTCACGTCTATTTAACATAATAGTGCTTATCGTAAATGAAAAAGGCTGACTAAGCAGCCTTTTCTCTTTAATTTATCTTCTTATTGTCCTTGCTATTTACAATAATTTCATAAGATTCATTTTCTAATATTGAGGATATTTCTTCTGATGTTAGAAAATCAAGAATCATTGATTCAATTTCAGTTCCAAGTGTTTTAGCTGTTGGATCAGAACTTAAGATAGAGGTCTTTATTATAATGCTCAACGGTTCACTTTTATAACTTACCCCTGTAACCTTAAATTCCTTTTTCGACAAAAGCCCTTCAGCAATCGCAGGTATAATTTGAGCTCCTTTATCGGCTTTTGTTACCTTCACTGTTACTCTCGTTACATTAATTTTATAATCTTTATATTTATTCGCATTTGCAACTTCTATGACCGTTTTTTCAACAGCATCTTGAATCGAATTGTAGTATTTCTTGGAACCGACTATATTTATGAAAATTGTTTTCTCCGTGGGGTCGACTTGTACCATATCAAACTTATAATCCAATTGTTTGATCTTTTTTGTAACTTCATCTTCTAGTAGGTTTTTTTCTTTCGTTTCTTCCTCATTAAGGACATAATCGCTTTTGGCTACAAATTTATTAACTTTTACGAAATATGCATCATACCCTTTTGATTTTAAAATTCCATTTACAATCTTTTCGACATCATCTTTTACTTCATTGTAATAATCATCTGAACCCTCTATACTTACTTCAACTATTTTTTCAGGCTCGTATCGGATTCCTGTCGTAATGTTATAACCTTTTTCCTGTAGTTCTTCGTAAATCAAGCTATCTACTGATTTAGATTGAAAAATTAAACCTAAATATGGAAAATTAGAAATTACCTTTGCCATAGTAGGAGAAACAAATGCAGAACCAACAAATAAACCAAATAAAATAATTAAAGCAAAACCAAAGTAAGTTATCTTTCTAATCAGACCGAGTTTTTTGATATTATAAAACATATTAGGGATCTTTTTCATGCTCTCTAAATTTTCAACATCAGTCAAAATACGGTTCTTTAGTTCCCTTTTCTGTGTTTTATTCCATATAATATCATCTTCTAACTTTTTTAGAGAATGATCATCAAAACCGTCTTCAAAATGTTTTTGCATCCAAGAACCCCTCCTTTATTAATTGTTTTTTCAGAACTGGAATCGCCCTAAATAGCGTCGATTTAACCTTACTTTCAGACCAACTTAAAATCTTCGCGGTATCCTCAATAGAAAAACCCTTGATCTTTCTTAGAACTATCACCTTTCTATAAGTATCTTTGATTTCACTTAACGCTTTATAAAGTTCATATGAATTCTCTTTGATTTTAATAATTTCTTCAGGCAATGGATTATGGTCTTTTTGCGAAATAAATAATTCTTTAATAAACATGCTAGGCTTACGCTTTCTTAAAAAATCAACCGTTAGATTGTGAGCAATACTAAATAACCATGTTTTTTCATTAGAATGATGTTTAAATGAGTCATAATACAAATAGGCTTTAACAAACGTATCGTGGGTCAAATCCTCTGCTTGTTGATAATCTTTAACCATCAATAAAATAAAGGTTAAAACTGATTTACTATGTTGTTCATACCAATCTGCAATTTCTTCTTTTCTATACTCCCACAAAATTATCCCCCCTCCATTTCTTGATGTTCAATACTTAGACGGAATATCGAAATAAAAGTTTTGTTTTTAAATTTTTTTATTAAATTTTATCTTCTAAAAAACCCAAAATTACATAGAGATTTCATTCTCTCTTTTAAGGGTACCGCTAGCAAAATACGTATTTACAACGTTAAGGATATTCCAGTATTAAAAATCCCAATGTCTCAGTGATATAAATGAGACATTGGGATTTAATTCTTCAACAATATGGCCCTAATGTAGAATAACGATCGAATTCGATTACTCCGTTAAACTGCCCAATTCTTACATAAAGGGGACGATACTATGTGCTGCAATCGCCCCCGATTGTTGCATATCATTTATGTTGTCTTATCGAAAAAAAGCGCCCTATTCTTGAATAATCAACATAACTTCTATTTGCTGAAATTGCAGAATAATTGTCTGCCTATTTTACATAATTCTCGTTCCAGAAAGTCGAAAAAAAGCTCAAGAAACTTTGTATAGTCAGGTTTCTTGAGCCTTTTTTGTTTTTATTCTTTGTTTAGAAAAGAGAATTCAATTTGTCCTCTATTTGGTTTAGCATACCTTTTCGAGTAGCGTCATCTACTTGAGGAACACTTCCAAAGAATAAATGTTCTAACGTTTCGATACCAACAAAATCAAAAATACCTGTATCCGATGTTTTCTTTAAGGCATCCGTCATGCCAATAGAATCATAAATATCCTTTGGTGTTCCGTGTGTATTAATAATAACCCCTTTTTTCCCTGTAAGAAGTTTATTAATGTTCCCATCTTCACCATAAGCGTAAGCAAATCCATAGGAGAACACTCGATCAATATATCCTTTTAAAATAGCTGGAAGTCCTGTCCACCAAATAGGATAAATCAATGTAATGACATCAGCTTTTGTCACAAAATTCTGTTCAGTTTTAATGTCTGCTGGAGTGGCTCCTGATTGAAAACCAGCAAAATCACTGCCTTTCAGTACAGGTTCAATACGTTCCTTGTTGCCTCTGTGATTGTTTGCAGTCTGATTTTCACTAAACGAGAGGCTCTAGTTCAATATGCGCTAGTAGCTTTAGAAGCACTTTAAAATATTATGGATCTTCAACAATCGGACGCTTTTTTGAAGTAACCAAAGCCTCATTTCTCAGTGTTGTAAGCGAGAAATGAGGTTTTTTATGAAGTAAAGAGTACTCAATATTTACTTTTATTGGAAATTATCTGACGGACTAGAGCAAGAACCCTGTCACTACCCCTATTGCTATTGGTAGTAACCCCCTTTTATTTCAGCCGAACTCTTCTAATGAAATAAATAAAAGAATAATTTTTCTTCAACAGTTGGAAAATAGACAGGTAACCATAAAAGAGGAGGCTTTAAACCATGAACACTATTCGCAAAGTGATGATTTCTATCCTTTTCATTTTTCTTTTACTGCCCGCAACCATTGGTCAAGCACAACCGCCAGATTATGCAAAATGGGGGAAAATTGCGGTCGAGGAGACAAAAAAACAGTATCCAAATGCGCAGATTAGTGACTATACGTATCAAGGAAAGGTCTTCATCTCTGATGAAAGAGTCCAGTATAACTTTGAATTTTCCCTCATCACTAATCAACAAAAAAAGAAAGTACATGTATATGTTTTAGTTAACCCCAAATCGGATAAACTCATTGATGTTAATTTTGATGAGATCGAACAAGGAAGGCTCTAATGTTGCTTCTGGAAATGACTTTGACCGTCCGAATTACATAGTCATGAAAAGCAAAAAGAAAGGGGACTGTTTTCGACAGTCCCTTCATTGTTCAATTATTGCACCCTATAGTTAAACAAGATTTTTAGAAAATCCTATACTTTTATCCTTATACCCCATATTTAGATAAAATTGATGTGCCCCTTTTCGTTCTTCACGATTACCACTATTTAGTCCAATGGAGATAGCTCCTTGCTCTCTTGCCCAATTTTCAGCCTGCTGTATTAGTTTTTCTCCAATTCCTTTTCTCCGATAATTTGAATCCACAACGAAGGCTATAATTCGAACATATGAACCATCATATTCATAAAATAAACTTGTACATAACCCTGCCATTCCAACAACTTTCCCATCCAATTCAGCCACTAATGTATGATAGTTTGGATTTGCTGCAATAGCATTAAATCTTAGTTTAAACCTATCGACTGAAGTTGGATAACCAAGTTGGTCCATTAAAGAAACCAATTTAGGAACATCATTTATCGTAGCTTCTCTTATATCCATCAATTCCCCTCCATTTTAAATGATTCTTACTTTATTCTTCTTATCGAAATGACATTCCTTCTTCAAGAAACTTGCTTACATTAGTACAATAATTCAACAAAAATGCTTTAATCCAAGAAGGATTAAAGGGGATTAAAGCACGTTAGCACAACAAGAAAAGAGATCGCCGCAGCGATCCCATCTTTAACTCTTGCACCCGTTAGTTGAACAAGCATTTATTCATCATAGGCATCTCCTAAAGGTGTAAAATTGTCTTGAAGCCAGTAACAATGATTACCTTTATTCATTACTAAGCGTTCTAATAGTTCTGTAAAGAAATTTGCGATTACTGGGCAGCAACCACATGCCCATCATGTTAAGACTTAGTTAAGCCAGTAGGAACCTAGCAAATGACGCTAAGCAACCTTCTGCATGAGTTAATCGCTCCCCAGGCATGACAAATAAACGTCCGTTTTGAGCATTTTTTGCTGATGCAACCGTTTTCATTTTCCTTCTTCGCTCGTATACTACACACAGAATATCAAAAACGGTTTTCTTCTCATACCGGTGGGATTTTCGCTAGGCGAAATCTCGTTTCTAAACCTTAATCCAAAAAAATAAAAATAACACCAAGAAACGATCAACAACAGAAAGTTTAACTAACCAAAAATGTACAAAGAACCAGTCACATCAACAGGGAATAAACTAACCAATGACATTTCACAATGTCAAAGGCCAACCCTTGATATGAATGGTCTTTTTTAGAGATTGTGTGAACTAAGGAACAAAAAACAAGAGATCACTTTATGCTACTGGATATAAACATTGAGGCATCTTGATTCATAAAAATACGATTTCCATGATAGAATGTCTTAATTTCAATTGATTTAAATCCAACTTCGGATAATCTTTTTTTCAGTTCTTCATGCGAAAAACCGTTATGAACTTTCGGATGATTTATTTTATCGTTTTTGTCAAAATCAATAATAATTAGCTTGCCACCATTATTTAAAATGTTGAACAATTCATGTAAAATTTTTTTAGTATCCGGAATATGAAGAAGGACTAGTGACATTAAAACTATGTCTGCCTTAAGTTCAGGAGTTTCTTGAGTAAAATCTGAATAAAGTACTTTTGAGTTGGTAATCCCTTTGTGAGAAATTTTAGCTTTCGCAACCTCCAACATTTGTTTTGATGAATCTACCAACAAAATAGAATCTACTAAATCTGATAATTCTAAACTAATTAGACCAGTACCACTCCCATAGTCTATTAAAGATTTTGATTTACTATTTCGTAATTCTGGTCTTACTTCCTTAACTATAACTTTAGCTAATTCAATTCTTTCTTCTGTATCATATCTTTTTGCCATCTGTTCAAAAACGTTATTTTCCATATTCCACTCCCTATTTATTAAAAATTAAAGCTACATAGTGGTCATTATAACAAAAATTAAAACCTTAAGGGGCTATTCTCCCCCTCAAACCCTTTCGTATATACCCCGGTGGGCGCGGAAAGTCTACATAAACAATCTCGTATATTCCTTTCTTATCGAAGCAAATGTTAGATGGCCTAAGAATAATATTCTCCTCTGCTTATGTCATTTGTTGTTCCACTAAACTGCCATATAGTTTAAGTAAATTTCTTCACAATCTCTTCTAAAATATCCATTTATTTTGAAAATGAGTTACTCAACAATCTGGCCCGTTTGCTTAATAAGAAAAAATCATACATAATCAATCCAATAAATCTTAAATTTTATACACTTTGTTCTATCCTGATACTTGGAGGGTTTTTTTTGAATGTTAAAAGTAAACAAATTTAAAAAAATGTCTTATAAACAAATTATTATGTACACCATAATAGGACTTTGTTTTGTCGCCTCTGTTTTTTTTGTTAATCACAATTATTCATTCTATGAACGTCCAATAGCCGAAGTTATTGATACCAAACTAGAAAATACCTCTGAAATGGTTGATATACATAATAATGAAGATAAGCTATTCACACAGAGTATAATAGCAGAGTTAAAAAATGGAGAAAATAAAGGGCAGCTTATCCATTTAACGAATGAGTATTCATCCTCTAGAGCGTTTGATCAAGAATACCATGTCGGAAATGAATTGTTTGTTTCGATTAATACGAACACAGAAGAAAATACAGGTTTAACTGGAACCATAAAAGATGTAAAACGTGATAAATACGTTTTGATTATAGCTTGGATTTTTATCTTGACATTACTTATCGTTGGAAAAAAGCAAGGACTGTTTTCTATTATAAGTTTGGTAGTCAATGCTGCATTGTTATCGTATGCATTAGATATTTATCTGAATACATCAGGCATCAGTTTGGTATTGATTTGCAGTATAAGTGCTATTTTCTTTACTTTTATTTCTTTATTACTCGTTAACGGTTTTAATGGAAAAACATATGCAGCTATTATTGCGACTCTGCTAGGAACGTTTATATCGCTGTTAATTACCTATCTTGTTATGTGGTTAACTTCAGGAAATGGCCTTCGATATGAAGAAATGCAATTTCTAACTCGTCCTCCACAAATGGTGTTTATGGCGGGGGTATTAGTAGGATCTTTAGGAGCTGTAATGGATGTAGCCATTACAATGTCTTCGTCTATATATGGGTTGTATGAAAAGAATAACAACATACCAATAAAAGCACTTAAAACTTCAGGAATGAATATTGGGAAAGATATTATGGGAACCATGACAAATATTTTGTTTTTTGCATATATAAGTGGTTCGATTCCAATGCTTATTTTGTATTTGAAGAATGCTTCTCCATTGGCGTTTACCCTTTCCATGAACCTTTCATTGGAATTGGCTAGAGCTTTAGCTGGTGGTATTGGAATCGTGTTAACTATTCCAATCGGTCTATATACCTCTATTTTTTTCATTAATCGAAAGAGGGCACGATAATGAATGTATTAGTGTTGCTAGCAACTATTTTATTTATATTGATGATACTTATTGGTGGAAAAAAAGGAGCTAGGTCTTTTATTGCTCTCTTCTTAAACTTTGCTGTGTTGTTTCTAACAATCCTTTTTATGACAGATCCACATGTTAATCCGATTATCTTAACAGTAATTGCATCTACATTGATTAGTTGTATTACTCTCTTTTTTATTAATGAAGTGAATCGTAAAACAGCAACAGCGTTCTTTTCTACTATTATCACAATTGTGATTTTACTCTTTTTTATTCTCTTCGTGACAGAAAATGCAATGATTCAGGGATTTGGCGAGGAAGAAACGGAGGAGCTTGGCATATTTTCCCTTTATATCGGAGTGGATTTTGCTAAAATTGGAGCTGCAGTGGTTATTATGAGTACAATAGGTGCGATTACGGATGTTGCGATTTCCATTGCCTCTCCAATGCGCGAAATATTGAATCATAATCCACTAATTAGTAGGAAAGCTTTATATAGATCTGGAATAAGTATTGGGAAGGATATCTTAGGAACCAATACGAATACGTTATTTTTTGCCTTCTTTGGAGGCTATCTCGGATTGCTCATCTGGTTTAAAGATTTATCTTATTCTGTTGGCGATATCGTAAATTCAAAAGTATTTAGTGCTGAAATGATCACTATATTTTGTGCCGGAATTGGCATAGCTCTAATTATTCCAATTACTTCCTGGATTACTGCCTATTTTTTAGTGAAAACAAGAGAAAATAACGAGACATTTAAATAGGTTTTATGACAGGAAAGACCACAAAGTACATGGGAACTGATACTTTAACTTTTGACATCAATCCGAATCTATTCGGCCTTAATGAAAATGATAGTTACCCAGTTATTAAATTACTTCATTATAAACAATGGGAACCCAAAAATTAAGAGACCTCTTTTAAAAAGGAGGTCTTTAAAACTATTCTGCCACTTTGGTTTTAGTACAATCCTTCACAAACTCGCCATACTAATGCTAATATAAATATACAATTTGGTTTGAGATTCTTATTCAATTAAATGGCCCCTATAATACAAAAAGAGCACAATTCTTATTACAGAAAAGCCCCCGTTTGTTGAATATCATTTATGTTGTCTTATCGAAGATAAGCGCCCTTTTCTGGAATACCTAAAATATGATTTCAATCTTAAAATCAATTAATTCTTCTTTCACTAACGCCCCCGTTTGATAACGCCCCCGTTTGTTTAAGAACATTTCTTCACAATCTGTTACTTTTCTTCATTTAACCGTAGTTCTCTCTCATTCGGTTTATATCTACTCTAGGTGGAAAGCCAAACATTCGGGAATATTCTCGACTGAATTGAGATTGACTTTCGTACCCCACCCTGAATGCAACATCAGCTACAACTGTTGACTCAGCTAATAATAAGCGTCTAGCTTCCTGCAATCTCAGTTGTTTCTGAAACTGAATGGGACTCATAGCCGTTACCTCTTTAAAATGTCGATGTAGCGATGATACACTCATATTCGCTATTTCGGCAAGCCCTTCAATTTGAAAAG